>JBLHEU010000159.1:0-7406 GCA_047614525.1 Bacteroidia bacterium
CAGATTTCATCACCCTAAAATGAACGGCAAACCCGCCACATATTTCTGTGGGAATTCCTTGGGACTAGCACCTAAAACAGCCGCTGAAAACGTAAATCAGGAGTTGGATGATTGGGCAGAATTTGCGGTTGAAGGACACTTTCAAGCCAAAACGCCTTGGTTCAGTTATCAGGATATTTTTCCTGAACAACTGAGTAAACTGGTTGGAGCTAAACCGAAGGAGGTTACTGTGATGAACGGACTTACCGTAAACCTTCATTTATTGATGGTTTCGTTTTATCGCCCAACAGAAAAACGTTTTAAAATCATATGCGAAGCAAAGGCTTTCCCAAGCGATCAATACGCGTTGGAAAGTCAGGTGAAACATCACGGGTTGAAACCGAAGGATGCCATTATAGAAGTTGCTCCGCGAGAAGGTGAAGACCTTATAAGAGAAGAAGATATTCTGAAAGCCATTTCTGAAAATGGTGATGAAGTAGCGTTAGTAATGTTTGGTGGAGTCAACTATTACACTGGACAGGTTTTCGATATGAAAACCATTACTGAAGCAGGGCATAAAGTGGGTGCACAGGTTGGTTTTGACCTCGCACATGGTGCTGGAAATATCTTACTCGAATTACACGATTGGAACGTTGATTTCGCCTGTTGGTGCAGTTACAAATACTTGAATTCTGGCCCCGGAAACGTGTCTGGAATGTTCGTCCATGAGCGGCATTGCAACAACCCAGAACTCAACCGTTTTGCTGGTTGGTGGGGAAACGACCCTGATTCTCGTTTCAAAATGGAACCAGGTTTTGTTCCTGCTGAAGGAGCCAGAGGTTGGCAATTAAGCAACGTTCCTGTTTTCGGAATGGCTGTTCACAAATCAGCATTAGATATTCATGCTGAAGTTGGAATGAAAAAGCTTCGCGAGAAAAGCCTCAAACTGACAGGTTATTTAGAGTTTCTTCTCGATGATTTAAACTCGAAAGACGTGCGCATCATCACACCAAGAAACCCGGAACAGCGCGGTTGTCAGATTTCACTTCTTGTAGATAATGAAGCGAAGAAATTGCATCAAGCATTATCAGATGAAGGTGTAATTACCGATTACCGCGAACCAAATGTGATTCGCCTTGCTCCCATTCCACTCTACAATTCGTTTGAAGACGTTTGGACGTTTGTTGATGTCCTCCGACAACATCTGTCGTAAGGGTTTGCCGCGGCACCCCCTACAAACGTATTCAAATCAGAAAAAGTAAGAAGTTTATGAGTAATAATATTATGAGTTATTTTTTCCATAAATTTATTACTCACAAGTTACTTACATGAAAGAAGAATATTCTCCATTCAAGTTTGGGAAAGTTGTACACGGAGAACGATTCTCCAATCGGAGCAAAGAGCGCAACCGACTAGAAACAAACTTCAAAAGTGGGTTGAACACCATCCTTATTTCTCCGCGTAGATGGGGAAAATCATCGCTGATTAAGGAAGTGGCTTCAGAATACGGTCCAAATTCAAAAACCCGCTTCTGCTTTATGGATTTGATGAGCATCAGAACTGAAGAAGAGTTTTATACCATGTTTGCAAAAGCGGTTATTTCTGCCACCTCCAGCAAAATGGAAGAAGTGATGAATAACGCCAAGGAATTCCTCGTCAATATCACGCCAACTATTTCTATCAGTCCAACACCAGAAAGCAATTTTGACATCGGTTTCAATGTGGAGCAAATGAAAATGAATTTTCAAGATGTGTTGGAACTTCCCGAACGCATTGCCAAGAAAAAGAACATCAATCTCATTGTTTGTATTGATGAATTTCAGAGTTTGGCAAACGTGCAACATTCCAAAGCATTGCAAGGTAAATTGCGTTCCGTTTGGCAACATCATCAGCACGCCACGTATTGTCTTTATGGCAGTAAACGGCATTTGCTGCTCGACATTTTCAACAGCAGAAGCATGCCGTTTTACAAATTTGGCGATGTGATGTTTCTGGAAAAAATATCGAAAGAACATCTTACCGCTTTCGTCATAAAACGTTTTACCGACACGAAAAAAAAAATAGGCTCAGAGGCTGCCGAAAACCTTGTTACTGCTATGCAATGCCATCCGTATTACGTGCAACAATTAGCACATATAACATGGGTAAACACCAAGAAAACCGCTACAAATGAAACACTAGAACTTGCTCAGGAACTTCTGTTGGAACAAAACGATATTTTCTATCAACGTGAGTTTGAGAATATGAGCGATACACAGGTTGAATTTGTGAAAGCGCTGGTAAATGGAGAAACCCGATTTTCGAGTCAGAAAGCATTAAAAAAGTACAATCTCGGTTCATCAAGCAATGTAGTTCAGATAAAAAACGCGCTGGAAAAGAAAGAGATTATCGACCTATTTCAAGGAAAGATTGAACTAATGGATCCAGGGTTTGAACTTTGGTTTAAAAAGCGGATATGTAATTGAACCATGCTGATTCAATCATTTCAATTCGAACTTTTAGAAGCTGGCTGTGATGAAGCAGGCCGTGGCTGTTTGGCTGGACCAGTAGTTGCCGCGGCAGTTATCCTCGACCCAAATAATCCGATTGTAGGATTAGACGATAGCAAGAAAATATCAGAGAAAAACCGCGAGTTATTGCGTCCAGAAGTTGAAGAAAAAGCACTTGCTTGGGCAGTTGGAATTGTGACCAATGTGGAGATTGACGAAATCAATATTCTCCAAGGAAGTTTTCTTGCCATGCACAGGGCTTTAGATCAACTCAAAACCCGACCGCAGCTCATTATCGTTGATGGAAATCGTTTCATTCCTTACAAGAAAACTCCATACGAAACCATTGTGAAAGGCGATGGTAAATACCAAAGCATTGCGGCTGCATCAATTTTAGCCAAAACACACCGGGATGAAATCATGCGAAATCTACATGAGCAATACCCGCATTTCGGTTGGGATAGAAACAAAGGTTATCCAACCAAAGAACATCGTTTAGGTATTGAAAAACACGGACCAACGGAGTGGCACCGAATGACTTTTCAGTTGCTACCACTTGAATTACCATCCAAATAAATCTAGAAATGCTAAAGAAAATTATTCTCAGTTTGGCGGTGTTGCTAACCCTACTTGTGGCAGGCGTTTCCATCTACGGTTACTCGGCTATCGTTGAGTTTACAGAAAAGCAAGAAAACGAAATAAAACTGGCAATTGAGAAGCCAATAAAGAGCGTAGTTGGCAAAGAAGGCTATGCTCAAAATGGCGAGACAAGAATTTGGTATGACGTCCGAAATCCGAAAGACTCTGCACTCGGAAGCATCATACTTATTATGGGTTTGTCCGCAGATGCGTTGGCTTGGCCAAGCTATTTCATGGATGGGTTTCTAGATGCGGGTTACCAAGTAATCCGATTAGACAACCGTGGTGTTGGCATGACAGACTGGGACGATTTCGACCCCGAAAACCCTTACTCACTTTCGGATATGTCTAACGATGTACTTGCCGTTTTGGATACGTTAGGAATTGAAAAGGCACATATCGCTGGGGTTTCCATGGGCGGAATGATTAGTCAAACGTTGTGCATTGAGCATCCAGAAAGAGCGTTAAGCCTCACATCCATGATGTCTACACCTTCGGTTGATGATAAAGAGCTTCCTCGTTTGAATTATGCATGCTTTGCAGATATTGCCATAAACACTTTCAAATATGGGTTTAGCGATTCGGAAATTGATGCGGTAAAAATGAGCATGGCAATTAGAACCTTACTCATGGGAAGTGACAAATATGAATTTGATATTGAGCGACTTACACACCTCACGCTTTATAATCTAAGAGAGCGAAACGGTGCAAATCGCCAGTCTGGAAGACAGCAAACTGCGGCCATAGAAAAGTCTGGTTCTAGGAACGAAGCGCTGAAAACCTTGACTGTTCCCACGCTTGTTATTCATGGCAAAACAGATCCATTAATTCCGATTGAACACGGGATAAAAACAGCAGAATTGATTCCGAACGCTAAAACACTTTGGGTTGATGGATTGGGTCATGTTATTCCAGAAATCCACGCGGGAATAATCGTTCCCAAAATGGTTGAATTTATGAACGCTACAAACTCGACTGAGAAATGAAATCGTTTGCATCACTACTTGTATTTCTGTTAACAATTTTCTCGGCCACAGGTCAAGAAAATGGCGCTTACACCATTTTTGATTCTAAAGGAAAGAATGTGAAGTATTCCAAAATACTGAAGGCGTTAGATGCGTCTCAGATTATTCTTTTTGGAGAATATCATGATAATCCGATTGTGCATTGGCTCCAGTTTGAGGTGACGTCATCATTACTAAAAACAAACGAATTGGTGCTTGGCTCAGAGGTAATGGAAGCCGACAATCAAGATGAACTCAACCAATATCTAGCTGGAGAAATTGATTCAGACAGATTGGATACGCTAGCTCGGCTTTGGCCCAATTTCACAACGGATTACAAACCGCTTGTTGATATTGCCAAAGACAACAAACTAAAGTTCGTTGCAACCAATGTTCCACGTAGGTATGCCAAAATGGTTTTCAAAGGAGGTTTTGAAGTCTTAGACACTTTACCGAAAAACGAAAAAGCTTGGATAGCTCCCCTCCCCTTTCCGTATGACCCAGAATTACCTGGTTATGTAGAAATGCTTTCAATGATGGGCGGACACGGAGGGAAAAACCTACCAAAAGCACAAGCCATAAAAGATGCAACTATGGCGCATTTCATTCTAATGAATTACTCGCCAGAACAAACCTTCATTCATTACAACGGGGCTTATCATTCTAATAACTACGAAGGCATTTTATGGTATCTGAAGCAAGCTCAACCCAATTATAAATACAGTACAATTTCAACAGTTTCTCAAGCTGATATTTCAAAACTTGAAGATGAGAATAAAGGCGTAGCCGATTTCATTATTTGCGTTGATGAGAACATGACCTCAACGCATTAATCAATAACAGAAAGTTATCTTCGCAAAGATGATTAAGGCTACAAATATTCAAAAACGCTATGGCGAACTCGAAGTTCTGAAAGGGGTTTCTTTAGAAATTGGCGAAGGAGAAATTGTAAGTATTGTAGGTGCTTCTGGAGCTGGGAAATCTACGCTACTTCACATCGTTGGAACATTAGACAACCCGGATTCAGGAACACTTTCCATCAAAGGAATTGAAACTGGAAAGTTGAGCGACAAAAAGCTTTCTCAATTCAGAAATTTAGCAATTGGATTTGTATTCCAATTCCATCACTTATTACCTGAATTCACTGCATTAGAAAACGTGTGCATTCCAGCATTCATTGCCGGAAAAAGTCAAGCCGTATCAGAAGCCAAAGCCGCAGAACTTCTAGGCTTTTTAGGGCTTTCTGAAAGGATTAATCATAAGCCATCAGAGCTTTCGGGAGGAGAACAGCAACGCGTAGCTGTTGCAAGGGCGTTAGTTAATCAACCAGCGGTTGTTTTGGCGGATGAACCTTCTGGTAATTTGGACAGTCAATCAGCAAAAGACTTGCATCAAATGTTCTTTGATTTAAGAGACAAATTCAACCAGACATTTGTAATTGTAACCCATAACACGGAGCTGGCTGATATGGCAGACCGTAAGCTTGTTATGAAGGACGGAAACATTGTCTAAATGCCTCTGGACAAATACTAAATTTGTTCTTTAACGTTTTAGTTCTGAGTTATCCCTTACCGTGAAGAAAACGCTTATTACCCTTTCCGTAATTACCCTACTCTTAGCCGCAGGAGCGTATTATTGGTATTGGGAGCAGGGTTCTAAAATCGTTTCTAACCCTGTTGATGCAATTCCGACCTCCGCTGTAGTAATAATCTCTTATCCAAACATTACTGAAGCCTGGAATACCTTTGAGGATCAGGATTATTACGATGTTCTTACTGGCATTGAAGAACTAAACTTATTCTTCGGACGGAATCAACTTCTGGATTCTTTAATCCGTTACGACCAACAGCTGAAGAAAGCCCTTGCAAACGCTACATTATGGTCCTCTTTTCATACTGGCGGGAAAGATTCACTTCTAAGTTTTCATGCCATTCAAACAAATGGCAATAACGACCAACAAATTTTAGCTGCGCTTAATAAGGCTATGGCAGGTAATGGAATTGTTACAGAGCAAGCTATTGGACAGCATACGGTACACAAACTTGTAGTAGCCAAGCCGTTTGATGTTTTGTATTTCACTTCCTTTAATGGATTGATGCTTACAAGTTCAAGCATGGGATTGATAGAACAATCTATTGACCAACTCAAATCGGGTAAGTCACTAAAATCCGACCCTCAATTCGTCAAATCCGTATCCGCAGCTGGTAAAAATGTTGAGGCCAATCTTCTAATTAATTACGCCAACTTACCTGCGTTTTTATCGGGGGCTTTAAAGCAAACCCTGAGTTCATCCGCAGACCTAGGCATTCAGAATATTGCAGGTTGGACTGAGTTGGATGTAAACATGAAAACCGAGGGGGTGACCTTCAACGGCTTTTCTTATACATCCGACAATTCAAACCAATTTCTAAATCTGTTCCTAGACCAACAACCGCAGGCCATCAATTTTCCTGAATTTCTGCCATCCACAACAGCTTCATTTCTCTTTTTTGGTGTTGATGATGTACTAAGTCTAAGCACCAAGTACCGTAACTTTTTACATGCAACTGGTAGGCTTACCCAAATAGATTATAAACTCGATAGTCTCAACACGCACTACAACATTGACATAGAGCAAAACCTATTGGCATGGTTTGGTAAGAGCTTTGGCATTTGCATTACCGCACCTAAAACAGCCTCATTTGCAGATAATACCTACTTCATTTTAGAAGCTAGCTCGGCTGATCTTTCAAAAAAGCTACTGCTAGATTTAACTCAAAATTTAATCGATAAAAACGGGTTGACCACCGACAGCATTTCGGTAAACGGAAACATTATTCGGAGGCTTCCATTACAAGGTATTTTAACTGAGTTGTTTGGGGACGGATACAAAGAATTCGAGAATCCCTACTACTTAGTTTACAAAAACTATGTTGTGTTCGGAACCAGTCAAGAGTCCTTGGTAAACTACCTCCAGTTTCTGCAAGGAGACCGTACTCTGGCAAAGGATCTTTCTTTCTCAAGATTTGCAGAAAATTTAGGTTCTACCTACAATGTTTTCAGCTACCATCAATTGGCGCACTCCAAGCCAATTTTCAACTCGTACTTAAAGCGAGATGCCGTTGCTGTTGTTGAGAAAAACAAAGGTGTAGCTGATAGTTTTGAAGCGATTGGAACACAAATTTCTAGCACAGGAAAATCATTCTATTCTAATGTATTCTTGAAATACAACCCAGAATGGAAAACGACAGAAGAAACATCTTGGGAAGCCAAAACTGACGCAAAACCAACAGGAACACCAATCTATGTAAAGAAC
>JBLHEU010000160.1:0-7310 GCA_047614525.1 Bacteroidia bacterium
GTGACTTTTCCATTCATCCATTCTTCTATTTCTCCAATACCATCATCCTCTAAAGCAGAACCGGTAAACACTTTATAACCAATTGACTCGTAGCAGTCTTTATACTCGTTTTGTAGTTGAATTGTGCCCTCAGAATGATTCAAATCTGTCTTGTTTATGAACACACAAGCTGGAATTTTATACGCCTCAGCGGTGCACAAAAAACGGTCAATAAATCCATAAGAAGTTCTAGGCTGATGAACAGTAGCAATGATTACAGCTTGATCTATGTTGGATGCAATAATGTGAGCTTCTTTACTCAGGTTTACCGACTTGCGGATTATATAATTTTCGCGCTCATGAATTTTTTCGATAATTCCTTGATGCTCGGCATTATGTTCTAGAATAAGTTCAACCTTATCGCCAACGGCAATCGGGCTAGTTGTTCTTAACCCTTTTATACGGTAATTACCGCGTAATCTACACTCAATAACAGATAGGTTTTGCAGCATCACAGAGCTCCAACTTCCTGTGCTTCTAATAACGGTTCCTAAAATTCGTTTTGCCATCAGTTGCAAAGATACTCGGTGCAACACCGTGGTTTGTTAATTTCACGCACAAATTCTTTTATATGTCGATAAAAGTTAATCATGTAACTAAAATCTATGGCCAGCAAAAGGCCTTAGATTCTGTTTCGTTTGAGGTGAAAAGGGGAGAAGTGCTAGGCTTTTTAGGGCCAAATGGTGCTGGAAAATCTACCATGATGAAAATTATATCATGCTTCATTCCACCTACCTCAGGTACGGTTGAAGTTGCAGGATATGATGTGGCCAAGGAATCGATGAAAGTTCGAGAGCTCGTTGGTTATCTTCCGGAAAGCAATCCGCTTTACTATGATATGTACGTGAAAGAATATCTGCAATTTGTTTGCGGCATGTATGGTATAAAGAAAGATGCCGCTAAGCGAATTAAGGATATGATTGAAGTGACTGGTCTGGGAAGAGAACAGCACAAACAAATTGGGCAGTTATCAAAAGGATATAAACAGCGGGTAGGTATTGCTCAAGCGATTATTCATAATCCTGAAATACTCATTTTAGATGAGCCAACTTCAGGGTTAGACCCGAACCAACTGGTTGATATTCGTGAGCTTATTACAACGCTAGGAAAAGACAAAACGGTGATGTTTTCCTCGCATATAATGCAAGAAGTAGAAGCAGTTTCTGACCGAATTATCATCATTGATAAAGGAAAACTGGTTACCAATCATAAGGTATCCGAAATGGAAATGTCAACGGCTCAATCCGTTATTGTTGAATTCGATTCTGAGGTTGAATTGGATGTTTTATCAGCAATCTCAGAAATTCAGGAAGTTGAAGCTTTAGGCGGAAATAGTTACAGGTTAATAGGAAAGTCGGACAATGACTTGCGCAAAATTGTTTCAATTTGGGCACAACAGAGTCGATTTTTGGTGTTAACTCTAAAGCAAGAAGACCACAATCTGGAGGAATTTTTCAGAAAGCATACGTCTTAGGACAAGTTTTGATTTATTCCTAATCTGCGTATTCGTAAAAGTTTTACCTTGCGCAACTTTAATCAACCCATAATACATTGTTAATTACTAAACTTATATAAATGGCGTATTTATTCACATCAGAATCAGTATCAGAAGGTCATCCAGACAAAGTAGCTGATCAAATTTCTGATGCTATGTTGGACGAGTTTCTACGACACGATTCACAGTCAAAGGTTGCTTGCGAAACTTTTTGTACCACAGGACTAGTGGTTGTTGGAGGAGAGATTACTTCACGCGGAGAGGGCAAAGTCAATGTGGATCGCATTGTACGAGCTACTGTTGAGAAAATCGGTTATACAAAAGCATCTTACAAGTTCGATTCTGAGAGTTGTGGTGTTATTTCTGCAATTCATCAGCAATCATCAGATATTCTACAAGGAGTAGAATCTGACCAAGGATTACACAAAGAGCAAGGAGCTGGTGATCAAGGGATGATGTTCGGTTATGCAACTAATGAAACAGATAGTCAAATTCCTATTTCTCTTGAATTGTCTCATATGATTCTCTTAGAAATGGCCGCTATCCGTAAGGACGGTAAGGTGATGAAATACTTAAGTCCAGATAGTAAGTCACAAGTTACTATTGAGTATAACGATAGAGGAAAAGCAGTTTCTGTTCACACCATTGTAGTTTCTACTCAGCACGAAGATTTCGATGAGGAACAAGCCATGCTTGCCTTGATCAAAAAGGATGTTAGAGACATCGTTTTGAAAAGAGTATTAAAGAAATTACCAGCTAAAATCAGAAGACTTTTTGGTAGAGGATGGCAAGACAGGATTATTCTGCACGTTAACCCAACCGGCAAGTTTGTTATTGGCGGACCACACGGTGATGTTGGTTTAACAGGAAGAAAGATTATTGTAGATACCTACGGTGGTAGAGGAGCTCACGGAGGAGGGGCGTTCTCTGGAAAGGATTCTTCTAAAGTTGACAGAAGTGCAGCATACGCGGCACGTCATGTTGCAAACAACTTGGTAGCTGCAGGAATTTGTGATCAGGCATTAGTACAAGTTGCTTATGCAATTGGTGTAGCCGATCCAGTTAGCTTATACGTTAATACGTACAAAAGCTCTAAGGTTTGGATGAACGGTAAGAAATTGAACGATGGTGAGATTTCTGAAATAGTTTCAAAAATCTTTGACATGAAGCCAGCTGCGATTGTTAAACGATTTGGTCTTAAGAACCCTGTCTTCTCAGAAACTGCAGCTTACGGTCACTTTGGTAGAGCATGCTACACCAAAGAAGAAGAAGTTTATTACAAAGGTGAAGGAGTTACAGAACGAGATGGAAAATTCTACAAAGAGATGGAGGTTTTCGCTTGGGAAAAACTAGACAAAGTCAAAGAGCTTGTTAAGATTTTTGAAATGGATGATGTAGCGGTTTTGTCACAGACAGCTTACTAAGAGAAAAACTTAGAATCAAAAAAGGGTCAGATAAATCTGACCCTTTTTTTTTGTGCTTTATTTTTGCCTCATGTAAATTTCAATCGGAACTCCGTTAAAATCAAAGTTCTCACGTAGCTTGTTTTCAATGAATCTTCGATAATCTTCCCGCACATATTTAGGGTGATTGCAGAAAAATGCGAACGCTGGGAAGTGAGTTGGTAGCTGAGTAACGTATTTGATTTTGATATAGTGATGCTTTACTGAGGGCGGAGGAGTTCTCTCCATTATTGGTAGCATCAAATCATTTAACTGTTTGGTTGGAATTTTTATCATCCTTCTTTTGTAAACACTAACCGCAGTTTCTAATGCTTTGTGAATTCGTTGTTTGGTTAGTGCACTCACAAACAGAACTGGCACATCGTTAAACGGAGCCATTTTTCCATGAATATATTCTGTGTATTCTTTGGCGCTCATGGTGTCTTTTTCCATCAGATCCCATTTATTAACCAAAATCACAATCCCTTTATGATTTTTCTGAGCCAGGCCTAGAATTGCCATATCTTGATGTTCGAACCCCTGCTTGGCGTCAATCATCAATATGCAAACATCACTCCCTTCTATCGCTCTTATAGAACGTAAGACAGAATAGAACTCCACATCTTCGTGAACAGACTTCTTTTTTCTTATTCCAGCCGTATCAACCAGCGTAAACTCAAAACCGTAACCATTGTAATAGCTATCAATGGTATCCCTGGTAGTTCCAGCAATATCTGTTACTATGTTTCTGTCCTCGCCCAATAATGCATTGGTTAAGCTTGATTTACCGACATTTGGTCTACCAACAATGGCAAACCTTGGCAAGTCAGATTCCTCTTCCTCCAAATCTTTGTCCAAATGCTTTACAAGGTCGTCTAGTAATTCTCCAGTTCCACTTCCATTGATACTTGAAACACAGAAATAATCACCTAATCCTAAAGCGTAGAATTCGGTAGCATCAGCAATTCGTTCACTGTTGTCAACCTTATTAACCACTACCATAATCTGTTTCTGCGCCTTACGAAGAACAGATGCAACCACTTCGTCTGGTCCCATTATTCCAGAACTCACATCTACCACAAAAAGGATTACGCTTGCTTCCGAAATGGCAATTTCAACCTGCCTTCTAATCTCTCCTTCAAAAGCATCTTCAGAACCTTTAACGTAACCACCAGAATCAATTACGTTGAATTCAACTCCATTCCAAGTAGACTTGCCGTAAGTTCTATCTCTGGTAACTCCGCTGGCTTCGTCAACAATTGCTTGTCGCTCACCAATTAGTCTATTAAATAAGGTAGACTTGCCCACATTAGGACGACCTACTATTGCTACAATGTTGCTCATGATTTATGTATATCCAAATTCTTTAAGGTCTCTATCGTTGCTCCTCCAATCCTTCCGAACCTTAACAGTAAGTTCTAGATAAATTTTCTTCTTGATAAAGTTTTCGATGTGTTGACGGGCGTCAACTCCAACGCGTTTTATTGCTCTTCCTCCTTTGCCAATAACAATAATCTTTTGTGACTCTCGCTCAACAAATATTATCGCTTTAATACGATCAATTTTTTCATCCTCTGTGTAATCATCAACCACAACCTCAACGGAATAAGGGATTTCCTTTTTATAATGCTTGAGAATTTTCTCTCTTATAATCTCAGAAATAAAAAATCTCACAGATCTATCAGTCAATTCATCCTTATCGTAATAAGGAGGGTGAACCGATAAGTGAGGTGTTAATAATTTTAAGAGTTCCTTGGTGTTAAATAAATGCAAGGCAGAAGTAGGAAGAATCTCAGCTTTAGGTAGTCTTTCTTCCCAATCAGAAATTCGTTTTTCAACCTCATCCTGATTACTCAAATCAACTTTGTTTAAAACCAGAATTATTGGCTGACTTACTTTCGTCAATTGTTCAATAAGCTCCTGGTTAAACGGTTCACCCGGTTCAACTAGATAAAGTATAGCATCAGCGTCCTTAATGGAAGACTGAACCACAGTCATCATGTTTTCCTGCAACTTGTACGCAGGGTCTAATATCCCTGGAGTGTCTGAAAAAACAATTTGATGGTCTGCATCATTCCAGATTCCAAGAATTCTGTGACGGGTTGTTTGAGCCTTAGGATTTGTGATTGAAAGCTTCTCACCAATAAGCGCATTCATCAGCGTAGATTTTCCAACGTTCGGCTTACCGATAATACTTACAAAACCGGCTTTATGTGACATGCAAAATGGGTGTGAATTTTTTTTGGTCTGCAAAGAAACAAATTATATATTTGCGGCCCCTTAGAAAAATGAGTTGCGCTAAGGTGTTTGCAGCAACTACAAGACATATCGCGGGATGGAGCAGTTGGTAGCTCGTCGGGCTCATAACCCGAAGGTCGTTGGTTCGAGTCCAGCTCCCGCAACACGGTGAGGATAGGGCTTTCAGAGAAATCTGGAAGCCCTTTTTTTTGTCAGGTACAACATAGGTATAACAAATAATGAAGTTGTATCTGTTGTTCATGATTCGATTCCAAGGTGCATTTTAGTTTATGCTGAGTGTTTCTAATAGTGAGAGAAATTTTCCAGCAATGGGAGAGTAGTCTTCTATGCCGATTCGTACCTGTCTGAATATCTTTTAAATCCGAATTTGGGATAATGGTTGTAATGTCGGATTTAGTCAATAAACAAATATCACAATGAAACGCGCAGTTGGATTGTCTAGCTATCAGGTCGGTGGTATCTCATGTAGGGTTCAGCCTAATTTTTGTATAATTTAATTCTAAACCAGCACTTTGGTAGAAATTCCCAAAATGAGAAAAGTGTCAGATTGGTAACATGTCATTGCCGTTTTGCGTAGAGAGTGCTATCTAATTTTTATTTCCATGAAGCCTTTTAAAATTGTAATTGCTGAAGATGATCGTTGGTATGCCGAATTATTGCACTACCATCTTTCTTTAAATCCTGATTATGATGTTTCGTGGGTAGAGACTGGTAAGGATCTTCTGAATGAACTTGCATCTAAGCCAGATGTGATTACGCTGGATTATTCGTTACCCGATATGGATGGTGGCGAACTCTTCAAGAGGATTAAAAGCGAAAGTCCGAGAACAGAAGTTATTGTGGTCTCAGGTCAGGAAGATGTTAAAGTTGCCGTTGGTCTATTGAAAGAGGGGGCTTATGATTATATCGTAAAAGATGATGATACTAAGGATAGGTTGTGGCAAACAGTTGTCCGAATCAGAGAACATCAGGCCCTTAAAACTGAGGTTGAACATTTAAGGGAAGAGGTTGGTAAGCAATATGATTTTTCTAAAACAATTATTGGGAATAGCCCCGATATAAAGAAGGTTTTCGGATTGCTTGACAAGGCTGTTAAAAGCAGTATAAATGTTTCCATTACAGGTGAGACCGGAACAGGAAAAGAAATAATAGCAAAGGCAATTCATTATAATTCAGAGCGTAAAAAGTTGCCGTTTGTGGCTGTTAATGTTTCAGCAATTCCCAGAGAACTTTTCGAGAGTGAGTTGTTCGGTCATGAAAAGGGGGCATTTACAGGAGCCATTACTCGGAGGGCAGGAAAGTTTGAAGAGGCCAAAAAAGGAACATTGTTTCTTGACGAGATTGGAGAGATGGATTTGAATATGCAAGCTAAGCTACTTCGTGTTCTGCAGGAAAGAGAATTAGTCCGAATTGGTGGAACAGGAACAACTAAAGTAGAATGCCGAATCATCTGTGCAACCCATCGCAATTTGCAAGAAGAGGTTAAGAATGGAAACTTTAGACAGGACCTTTACTTCAGATTGATAGGTTTGCCTATTGAACTCCCTCCATTAAGAGCCAGAAAACAAGACATTATCCTTCTTTCCAAACATTTTATTGAAGAGTTCAGCAAAGCCAATAAGTTTGATAAAAAAGTACTGAACGAAGAAGCCAGCGCCAAGCTTTTAGATTATTCATTTTCAGGAAATGTTCGAGAACTTAAAGCTATCATAGATCTGGCAATGGTTTTGGCAGATGGCCAAACAATAGAACGCGAGCACATCCAGTTTCACATTTCAGATCCCATGAGCGATCTTTCTTTTTCGGAAATGACCTTACGAGAGTTCAATCAAAAAATTATTCGATACTTTTTAGGTAAGCATGGCAATAATGTTCAACAGGTAGCGGATGTATTGGATATAGGAAAATCCACCATCTACCGAATGCTAAAGGAGCAAGAAAATTAAGTAGAGATGAAAGGAATTGTATTTACTGAGTTTTTAGAGTTGGTTGAAGACAAATTCGGGCTAGAAGTTGTTAATCAAATTATAGACGGGTGCGAGTTGGAAACAGACGGTGTTTACACATCTGTTGGA
>JBLHEU010000161.1:0-7243 GCA_047614525.1 Bacteroidia bacterium
ACGCAAAAGCAATATGCGCTAGTTACAATGTGTATTGGTGTAGGACAGGGTTACGCCACGATAATAGAAAGAGCGTAATTGTTTGCGTATCGTTATTCCGAAACAAGTTCAGAATGACCGTAGACGGATAGGTTTGCTCTAGCTATTGGCTTTCAAATAGCCGTCCACAGTTTGAATACATTCAGCCTTCTGGCTTTCAGGTAAGAAACTCGTTTCAAAGCTGATTTTGGCAATTTCTGCTAACTCTTCTTTCGTCAGATTCAAGGCTTCAGCGGTTGCTAAATAGTTAGCATTCATGTATCCTCCAAAGTAAGAAGGGTCGTCAGAATTGATTGAAGGTTTTAAACCTTTTTCAAGCATCGTTCGCATCGGATGTTTTTTCAAATCATCTACCACGCAAAGTTTAAGGTTTGATAATGGGCAAACCGTCAATCCCATTTTGCGATTGGCCAGTTCCTTCACCAATTCTTCATCTTCTAGGCAACGGTTTCCATGATCTAAACGGTCAATATCTAAAAGATTCAATGCTTCCCAAACGTATTCGGCTGGACCTTCTTCTCCTGCATGTGCAACCAATTTAAACCCAGCTTCTTTAGCTTTCTTGTACACGCGCTCAAACTTAGAAGGAGGGTTTCCTAATTCTGAAGAGTCCAAACCAATAGCCGCAATCTTATCCTGATGTCTCAAACCATCTTCCAACGTTTTAAAAGCTGATTCTTCATCCAAATGACGAAGAAAACTCATGATGAGAACAGTAGTCATTCCCAACTTCGACTGAGCATCCTTTAATGCTCGATCAATTCCATTAATAACAGTATCGAATTCAATTCCTCTGTCTGTATGACCTTGTGGGTCGAACATAATCTCAGTATGAATCACATTCTCCAAGTATACTTTGCTTAGGTAAGCCCAAGTGAGGTCGTAGTAATCTTGCTCGGTTGTGAGCACATTCATTCCCTCATAATAGATGTCTAGAAAATCCTGAAGATTACTGAAATTGTAAGCTTCCCTCACTTCTTCAACCGAGTTGAATCGAATTTTTTTCTGATTTCGCTGTGCGATTTCAAACATCAATTCAGGTTCAAAGGAACCTTCTATATGCAAGTGCAGTTCAGCTTTTGGCAATTTTTCAATAAACTCTTTAATCGATACAGACATGTTCTACTAATTTGGCGCGGAAGGTAGGGTGAAGTTGATAAGTAGACAAGAGATAGGGGTGCTAAAGTTGGTGGCCATCGGTTTCAAGTTGCTATGAACTGACTTGTAACTTGCGGCTCGTAACTTGAAACTGAATAAAATGGTTTACGAATTCAATGGAATGCGCCCAAGCATTCATCCAACAGCTTTTGTCCATCAAACAGCAAGTGTAATTGGTAATGTTCAAATTGGGAAGAATGTCTATATCGGGCCGGGTGCCGCCATTCGTGGAGATTGGGGAAGAATAGTCATTGAAGATGGATGTAATGTGCAAGAAAGTTGCACGATACACATGTTTCCAGGAACTACGGTTTGGTTGCATAAAGGAGCCCATGTTGGTCATGGAGCGGTTATTCACGGAGCTGTTCTAAAAGAGAATTGCCTTATTGGAATGAATGCCGTTGTGATGGATGATGTTGAAGTAGGAGAGAATTCAATTGTTGGTGCTTTGGCTTTTGTGCCAGCAAACATGGTTATCCCTGCAAGAAAGATTGCCGTGGGCAATCCGGCCAAGGTGATTAAAGATGTTTCTGACGAAATGGTGGTTTGGAAAACGGAAGGCACTAAACTTTATCAAGCATTGCCGAAAGAAAGTCATGATACATTGAAAGAACTTGGTTTTGAGAATGTGCTGAGTTCAGAATCTATTCCCCAAAACGACCCTTACAATAATCAACAAAAAGGACTTTTTGAAACTTGGAAAAAGACCAAATAAAAAGGCCCGTTTGCTCCTTAGAACAAACGGACCCAACGTAAAACAGACCCCATTTTACTGCTCTATGCTAACCTGAAACAAGTATACTTCTGGAGCTTCACTCAAACTTTACAGATTACTGACGAAGAGTTATAAAATTTCAATAATTGGATTTGACCAAAATCAGTCGCAATACAATAATCAACGATTAACTTTGGTTTTAAACTTGATTGAGCATCAACGGTAAATTGTATTCCAACGCTGTTTGCAATAATTAAGAATCAAACAATCACCTCATGAACAAGTCAGTTTTAAAAATTGTCATAGTTGCATTTATTGGCAGCAGTATTTTAGTTGGATGCGGAGCGTTTAAGAAGCTTCTTGACGCTCAGATTGAGCAGTTTAGCCTAGATTCAAACACGTATAAAGCAGAACTAGATCAAGTTGATAATGATATTAATAATGCCTTGGCTGACATTGATGGTTTCAATAAAACGGATTATCATGATGAAGTTTTTTCTAGCCCGCTTTGTGGAGTTACAATTGATTGTACCGATGTAAGTCAGGGAATTCTGTATTTCAATTTTGATGGTGTTACACCTTGCTTTAGCTACTCCAGAACTAGAGGAGGACAGATAAAAGTTGAACTGATTAACGGAAATTCTTGGGCCGATGCAGGCGCTGTCTTAAAACAAACATTCACCGATTTTAGGGTTACGAATCTCTTCACACTACGGTCAATTGAATTTGATGGTATTAAAACACTGAAAAACGTTTCGGGTCATGATTGGTGGCAATTCTTATTGGGGAACCAAAATTTCACACATGAGTCTCGCTCAAATGATATTCAGGTATCGTTTGATAATGGCGCAAATACAGAATGGAACCATGCCAGATCAATTACTTGGAGTTACAATCCGGCCGGAACCGACCCTAATGTCTCTTTTGGTTATATAGGATTTACGGCAAGTGGAGATACCACAATAAATGGCGTTTCTAATATGGATTCTTGGGGAGTAAATCGTTTTGGTGATGATTTTATCACGTATTATAATCAACCTTTACTTTCAAATACCTATTGTGGATTATGGAGATTCAACTCAGGCCAGCTTGTCCACGAGGTTGATGGAGACGACTACATATTAACATTAGGTGTTGACCAAAACGGCAATTCAACTTCAAATACCTGTGCATATGGTTATGAAGTTAGCTGGGATGTTGGCAATAATTCAAACAACGCAGTATTCAGTTATTAAAGGATAACCGTATCAGATGGAGAGGGCAACAGAAATGTTGCCTTTTTTTGCTCGAACAGTCAAACACACGTTTTACCGACACCAGTTAGAGTTCGGTTCAGATTAAATCTGAGCTTCAATAATTCTATTTATAGAAGAGCCCAAGTGTCAGTAGCATGTGAAAAATCAAAACTTCCATACTTATCAGACTCCGGTTTATCGTCTTACTTGATTCGAATAAAGACAACAATACCTTTTGTCCGCGTGTTATATTTGGGCTCAAATTGAATCGTATGAAACTTCAGAATTACTTAGCAGGAAATTGGATTGAGGGAGACGGAGATGGAAGTCCGTTGTTTAATTCCGTAACAGGCGAAATTGTAACTCACGCCTCCACAAAAGGGCTTGATTTTAAACAAGCCTTGCAATACGGAAGAGATAGTGGCGAGGCGCTAAGAAAAATGACTTTCCAAGAGCGAGGATTGATGCTAAAAGCTTTAGCGCTCTACTTAATGGAAAGGAAAGAGAAGTACTACGAGGTTAGTTACAAAACGGGCGCTACTCGTATTGATAGCTGGATAGATATTGAAGGCGGAATTGGAAACGTTTTTGCCAATGCAAGTCTTAGAAAGCAGTTCGGGAATTCTAGTCATTACGTAGATGGAGATAACGCTCCATTAGGAAAAAATGGAACATTTATCGGGCATCATATTATGGTGCCTAAAGAAGGAGTTGCCGTTCATATAAACGCTTACAATTTCCCTATTTGGGGAATGTTGGAGAAGGTTGCTGTAAACTGGATGGCAGGAGTTCCTGCGGTTGTAAAACCAGCAACAGTTACTTCGTATTTAACAGAAGTTATGGTGCGAGACATCATCGCTTCTGGAATCATTCCAGCAGGTGCGTTGCAGTTAATTTGCGGCTCCGCTCGCGATTTACTGGACCATGTAGAAATGCAAGATGTTGTCACCTTCACAGGGTCTGCCACAACAGGTAGAATGCTGAAAGCAAAGCCAAGTATTATCAACAATTCGGTTCCGTTTAATATGGAAGCCGATAGTTTGAACTCTTCTGTTTTAGGACCAGATGCCGTTCCGGGAACCTTAGAGTTTGACCTTTTTGTTAAAGAAGTAAGCAAAGAAATTACGGTAAAGTGCGGACAGAAATGTACTGCCATCCGAAGGATTATGGTTCCTGAGAATTTGGTTGAGGATGTGCAAATAGCGGTTGGAAAGCGCTTAGAGAAAACCACAATTGGTGCGCCTACGGCTGAAGGTGTTAGAATGGGAGCATTGGCTGGTCAGGAGCAAATGCGAGAGGTAAAAGAGCAAGTAGAATTGCTACTGAAAGAAAACCAAATTGTTTTCGGAAACCTAGACCCAGTTGAAGCTATTGGAGCAGACGGTTCTAAAGGTGCATTTATGTCGCCAATTTTAATGCTAAATGATGACCCATTCAATAATTCTGCAGTTCACAATATTGAAGCATTCGGACCAGTAAGCACCATTCTACCCTACAAAACGCTGGATGATGCCATCGCCTTAACGAAACTTGGTTTAGGGTCGCTTTGCGCTTCTATTGTTACCAATGATGAGAAAACGGCAAGAGATTTTGCTTTAGGAGCGGCTTCTTACCACGGCAGAATTCTCATTTTGAATGGTGAGTGCGCCAAGGAAAGCACAGGGCATGGTTCGCCAATGCCGTTGTTGGTGCATGGTGGCCCAGGAAGAGCAGGTGGAGGAGAAGAGATGGGAGGGAAGCGTGGTGTATTGCATTATATGCAACGTACCGCAATTCAAGGCTCGCCAACTATGATTACCGCCATTACGGATGTTTATCAGCAAGGAGCCAAGCAAAAAGAAGTATTGCTAAATCCTTTTATGAAGTATTTTGAAGATGTTGAAATAGGAGAGACCCTAATAACACATAAGCACACGGTAACTGAGACTGACATTGTCAATTTTGCAAACGTAAGCGGAGACCATTTCTACGCGCATACAGATGTTACTTCATTGGATGGAACCTTGTTTGAAGGGCGCGTGGCGCACGGATATTGGATTCTTTCTAAAGCGGCAGGAATGTTTGTTGAGAATAGAAAATGTCCTGTTTTACTGAACTACGGAATTGACGAAGCACGTTTTACTAAACCTGTTTACCCAGGCATGACAATCGGTGTTAAGCTGACGTGCAAGGAGAGAATTCAGCAGGAAAAGCGTGATGATGCCGACATTAAGAAAGGAATAGTAAAATGGCTGATTGAGGTTTATGATGAAGAAAATGAAACCTGCGCCATAGCTACTATTCTTACTATGGTGAAGAATAAGGAGCAGTAGATTTCAACGCTTCTCTGCTTACTTATAACTAGGGTTTTAGTTCTTTTCCTTGCTCAGACCTAACAGGTTTTTAAAACCTACTCGGTCTTGCTTGCAGAACGTAATAAGACCGACCTACATGTTCTGTGGAAGTTCATAAGGCTTGAGATACCGCTCCTTAACCACATTAGCGTGGTGCATTTCATGTCCGATAATGATGAAGCCCGCTGCTCTTGCCGAGAGAGGTGAGTTGCTTGCGGTTCCAACTAAATCTAGTCGTTCGCTTTTAAAGCTCTTAAATAATTGAAGGGTTGCTTGACGCACGGTTTTTAGTTCATCAACCAAACTCTGAAACGTTCTTTCATCGGCAAAGCAGTTATCTGTGTAAACGTTTTCATCGTAGCCCGGTAACTGGGTGGTTTCGCCTCTTGCAAATGCCAAAGCGCGGTAGCTAAAAACACGCTCTGTATCAATAATATGCTGAAGCAATTCTTTGATGCTCCATTTTCCTTCCGCGTAGCGAAAATGGGCTTGTTCCTCGGTAATATCCGCCCAAAAAGTGAAAGACCGATTAGCAGAATTCTCTAATGCTGATAACAAATCATCTTCCTTAACTAGAGCTATGTAGTTCTTGTAATAATCTCCGTAGGAATTTTTGGGTGGTCTCATTTTTGAAGTATGGATAAATGAATTGTCTAATTTAATCGCATGTTCGCTAAAACACCCAAGCCACCCTATTTTACTGTTGTGTTCACTTCTCAAAGAAGCAAGGTTGAAGAAGGGTATACCGAAATGAACGATTCACTTTGGAATGATGCTCAGAAGTTGCACGGTTTTCTTGGTTCAGAATCGCTTAGAAATGAAGATGGATTTGGGGTAACGGTTCTCTATTTCACTGACATGGAAACGATACACGAATGGTCGAAATACCAAAAGCATTTGAGGGCAAAGGAAATGGGGAAGGAGAAGTGGTACGAAGGCTACCGAATACGAATTGCCAAAGTTGAACGAGAATACGGAATGGGATGATTAGAAAGTTGATTTTCATATTAGTGCTGGGATTGATTGCTTTTAGCTCAAAAGGCCAAAGGGTATTTAGCGTTGAGTAATACCAAGGCTAGGAGGGTAAAAAACAGATACTTCATATAGGAGTGATGGGTTTTGGTGGGCGAAAACGAATAAAAACATGGTAAAAAAGCCCCATCAAATGGCGGGCTAGAGGGCGTAGGCCACTCTTTACTCTTCGACTCCGCTCTGGGTACGGACTTCATTATCAGCGCATTTCGAAAATGCGGATTACCCTAGAAGTTAGCTTCTTGCGAGTGGGCAAATAGTATATTCGATCTTCACTTTTACACCATATACATGCTGCTCATTTTATGAATCCCGATTTCAAGGACTATCTTTTAAATGTGACCGATTCCTCTGCATGTGAGGAAGTGGAGATAATCCAGTCCTTATGGAGCGGCTATGGTAAAATCTCCCGCTACAAGCTGCAGGGTTCAACCCTCGACACTGTGGTGGTCAAGCATATTTCTTTGAACCATGTTAATGAGCATCCGAGAGGTTGGAATACAGATCATGCTCATAATCGAAAGGTAAAGTCATACGAGGTAGAGATACTTTGGTATCAACAATGGAATCAGCAGTGCAAAGAATCTTCTAGAACAGCGAAGTTCATTGGTTCATTGTCTCAGGAGACAGAGCAGTGGATAATAATGGAAGATTTGGATGCCCAATATCCTTTACGAAAACAGCATTTGGACCTATCGGAGATAAAGACTTGCTTACACTGGTTGGCCAAC
>JBLHEU010000162.1:0-7216 GCA_047614525.1 Bacteroidia bacterium
AAAGTGTGCTCACCAATTGATCATCTGGCGGGCAACGCAATGCGTCCATAGCACGTTCTATTTTATAGTCGAGTTCCCATCCTCCTAACTGTTCAATCTGTTCAGAAAGTTTTCCTTGCTTTTCGATAAGTTTTGTCATCTCATCATCGCTCATCGGCTCTGCAAACTTGGCGTTTACAGCTTCGTATTCCTTCATCACATCGGCAACTTCTGCCGCGCCTTCCATCACAATCTCCTTAACTGTTTTAGTTGGATCTAAATCCGGCTCCTGTTCTAAATACCCTACCGAATATCCTGGCGAGAAAACCACATCTCCTTGAAAGCTTTTCTCAACACCCGCAATAATCTTAAGCAGGGTTGATTTACCAGATCCGTTAAGACCGATAATACCGATTTTGGCCCCGTAGAAAAACGAGAGATAAATGTTGTTTAAAACCTTCTTGTTGTTGGATTGAAATGTTTTGCTCAATCCGACCATTGAAAAAATGATCTTTTTATCGTCTGACATAGCTATAGTTATTGGGCCGCAAAGGTAACAAGAGGATGTGAAGAAAGGACGTGTTTCGTTATGCCCTCACAAGCACAAAAAAGCCCAACCAAGCGCAAAAGATTCTCCTCTCTCTTCTTTGCACAAGGTTGGGCCACCACCAAAACTGCTTCAGACTAACTTCCTCCCATTGTCTGAAGACTTTGTAAATCGTTCTCAATTGAAAGGATAAGCAAACACGTTGCAGTGCAAAAAACAGGGCTTGTAATGCAGTGATGCCCGTTCCAACTTCCATCCTGATTCTGGATTTTTACCATCTTACCAGAGATGTCATCATACCAGTTTCTCCAAGAATCGTCTTTTGCAATTACTAGACCTTCTCCTGTTTGCAAGAAACTGAGGAACTCCTCGCCTCCATTATTTCCGAAACCACTCATTACATCCGAACGCTGGGCGGTTTTCTTAGCGCTTTCAAAAACATTGTAGCTCGTTTCAGACTTGATTGCTTCGTCTTCCGAAAAACCAATTTTCCTGAGTAGGTCTGCCGATATTTCTTCCATATCATCAATCAACCCTTGCTCTTTTGCCTCTTCAACACGCTCTTTGGTTTTACGCGCATCTTTTGCTGCCGCTCTTGCAGAACCCGACACCGCATAAAGCACAACTCCAGCGCCTTTATCTGTATTCACATTTCCTGTTTTTGTGTCAAAATTGTCAGTCTGATATTGACGGGCTTTATTCAGTTTTTCTTCGTCCACATCTGCGCCAGCGTACTCTGCCGCTTCTAATGCGTTAGAAGCAAGAGACGACTGCAAAACACCAGCCCAACCAGCGCCTTTTGTGCTTCCATCCGCCATTTGCCCTTTCTGGATTTTAACCACGCAGACATCCAACGCCTTTTCAATTCGTTTTCGCAACTGGTGATTTTTCGGCAACTTATCAAGCAAGTTTGTCAGAAATTGAGACGCTAGAACCACATCTATATTTTGCCCCAGTTTGGTTTGAATTTGAGTTCCCGTAAGCTTGGTAATGTTGAGCGAATTGTCTTGAGAAGCCTCTACCTGAGACAAAATAAACTCGGTGGCTTTGCCTAGCTGATTTGTAAAACGGCCACGCTCTAACGTGCTTCCATTTCTGAGCAAAGCCATACCAACCATGGCCGTTGTGGCAGGATCGGCCTGTACCCCATGTGGATCTAAAATGCCTTGACGCGAATGACTGCCAGCACCCCAACCCCCATTCTTTTGTTGCGCTGTAGACATCCACGTAAGTGCGCCATCAATGGCACTCACAACTTTCTCGGGCGTCTTATGCTTTGCGTTATCTTCTGTGTTTTCAATTCCCATCATTGAATTGAAAACACAGCTTTTTTCTGGTTTCGCATGCTTTCCTCTGAGCAAATCTGGCGCTACAGAATAGAGGGTTAGAAATAGTACTGTTGATACGGATGTAAAAATGACTGAAAGCGTTTTCATGTTTTATGTTTTTAGGATTTAACTTTTCCTTTTGATGCATTGGTTTTCGGAATTCCATAAAACCGATGCGTAATGATTTTGAAACACGAAAAAGCCCCACCTATTATGATGGGGTGCGCCAACAAGCGTTAAGAAACGTTAAGTCTGGGAGTTCAGCGATAGCAGCTTTAGATTCTCCATCCTGATAAGCTAATAAATCAGTTTGGCTTGTTCTGGCCTAGGTACTAATCTTACACATCATTCTTAAAATCCTACACCATTCCTCAAATACAGTTTGCAATATTTGCCGAATTCTTTGGTTAGCCATGCTTCAAATTATTAGAATGTTTCCGAAATTTCTTTTTTACCGATTGATGCTGCTCACGGCATTGATTCTATTCTCTTTTCTTTCAGCCTTTTCTCAAGATAAATTCACAGTTAGCGGAACCCTTCAAGACGAAAGAACTGGGGAAGAATTAATTGGTGCTAGTGTTGTGGATTTAGAATCTGGTTTAGGCGCTGTAACCAATGTTTATGGCTTTTACTCGCTTACACTTCCTAAAGGCGACCGCACTCTACTCTATTCTTATATAGGTTTTAAGCCAGACACCTTCAAAATTGACCTCAAAGAAAACCTTAGCCGAACGCTAGAGTTAGTAGTGTCTTCTGTAGATATTAAAGAGGTGGTTGTAAAGGCCGAACGAAACAATTCCAGTGTAACAAGCACAGATATTGGCGTGATTAAAATGGACATTAAGGAACTAAATGCTGTCCCGGTTCTATTTGGAGAAAAGGACATCATGAAGTCTATTCAATTAATGCCTGGTGTAAGTTCTGCTGGTGAAGGAAATTCGGGTTTTTACGTTAGGGGCGGCAACGCGGATCAGAACCTCATTTTATTGGATGAGGCTACCGTTTACAACCCATCGCATTTACTTGGTTTCTTCTCGGTTTTCAATTCTGATGCAATTAAAGATGTAACGCTTTATAAATCTGGTGTTCCCGCCCAATTTGGTGGTCGATCGGCTTCTGTGATGGACGTTCACATGAACGAGGGTAACATGAAGAAATACAGCGTTTCGGGCGGGTTGGGTCTTATATCCGCAAGACTTACGGTTGAAGGTCCTATCGTGAAAAACAAAGGTTCGTTTATAGTAAGTGGACGCAGAACCTACCTCGACCTTTTTGTCCCATTGGTACTACCAAGTGCCGCTGGAACCGAACTTTATTTCTATGATATTAATGCAAAAGTGAATTATAGGATTAACGATAAGAACCGGATTTTCCTTTCGGGATATTACGGAAGAGATGTGCTGGGAACCGAAAATTTCGGATTCAATTGGGGTAACGGAACGGGCACGTTGCGTTTGAACCACATATTCAACGAAAAGCTCTTTTCCAATACGTCTCTCATTTTTAGCAATTACGATTATGAGTTCGGAATTAATGGTGGCGGCACTAATTTCTCGGTCACTTCTGGTATTATGGACTTTAACCTCAAAGAGGATTTAACCTATTATTTGAATCCGAAGAATACTCTTCAGTTTGGGTTAAACACAACTTTTCACACCTACAGACCGGGCAAGTTAAAGGCTGATGGTAACGCCTCATTTAACAGTGTTATTTTAGATGACGCGTACGCGACTGAAACCGCAATTTATGCCAGCAATGAGCAGAAAATCACCAAAAAACTAAGTGCCAAATACGGTCTACGCTTGTCTATGTTTAACAGAGTTGGGCCTGGCACTTCTTACACCTATAACGAAGCTGATGCAATAACCGATTCTACGGAGTTTGGCACATTGGGCAACATGGCAACTTACTTCGGTTTTGAACCTCGCCTCAGCCTTACTTACGCGTTTTCCCCTTCCATTAGTCTGAAGGCTTCTTACCACAGAATGTATCAGTACAATCACTTGCTATCCAATTCTACATCTACAACGCCTACCGATTTATGGATGCCAAGTAGCAAGATTATAAAGCCGCAATTCTCTGATCAGTATTCCCTCGGTTATTTTCAAAATCTATTTAACGACCAGTTGGAAGTTTCCGTAGAAGGTTATTACAAAGACCTCTATAATGTGGTTGATTATGAGAACGGTGCCGATATTCTGCTGAACCCAAATGTCGAATCGCAATTAGCGTTTGGTTCTGGTCGAGCCTATGGTGCGGAGTTCCTAATTAGAAAGAAGAAAGGAAAAATAACTGGGTGGATTGCTTACACCTTATCACGTACTGAACGAAAGATTGATGGCGTGAATAACGGAGCATATTTTGCAGCTAAGCAAGACCGAACTCACGATTTTGCCATTGTCCTTAATTATCGCCCCTCTAAACGCTGGACAATCTCAACCAATTGGGTGTACTACACTGGAAATGCGGTTACTTTTCCGAGTGGACTTTACACCGTTGACGGAGCTTTGGTGCCTTACTACACAGAACGGAACGGCTACCGAATGCCTGATTATCATCGGTTAGATTTAGGCGTAACACTACACGGCAAGGAGAAGAAAAAATTCCGTTCTGATTGGACACTATCGATTTACAATGTTTACGCTCGTGAGAATGCTTATAGCATTTCCTTTCGCGAATCGGAAGCGAATCCGGGCACTACCGAAGCCGTACAATTATCCCTTTTCTCCATCATTCCTTCTGTTACTTGGAATTTCAAATTCTGATTTGCTATGAAAACTATAACCAAATCTCTTCTTGTTGCTAGCATGAACCAACTTAGGAAGCACTTCTCGATCATACTGCCTTGTCTTATTCTCGCCCTTGTCTCATGCGAAAAAGTGATTGAAATAGACCTGAATAATGCCGCACCACAAACAGTTGTAGATGCAGTTCTGGCCGCACAAGACGATACCGTCTCTGTGTTCTTAAGCACTTCTGGTAGTTACACGGATGCTAGCGGCTTGGGACCAATTGCCGGAGCCGCCATTTCAATAACCGACCAAAACGGCCAAACAGCTTCCTTCAGTGAAACATTTAACGGATTGTATCTGCTTGATAATTTCAATTTGATCACTGGAAATACATACAGCTTGTCTATTACAAACGAAGGCGAACTTATCGAAGCAACCTCCGAACTGCCCGCTTTGGTGCAAATTGATTCAGTTTATTTTGAGGAAAACCTTTTTGGAGGTCCTGAAGGCGGTGGTGGACCGGGTGGTGGTGGTGGTGGTGGGCCACAGCTAACCCAGTATAATGTTCACATTCAATTCGATGACCCGAACGGAATCTCCAACAATTACCGAGTTGTAATGTCTGAGGGAATTGCACGAAATGTTTCTACAGAGCTTGTGAATGATGACCTTAATGACGGTCAGTTGATAGACGTCACAATCTTTCGTGCGAATGTGGAGGCGGGCGACACTATTTCGCTTGAACTTTGGAGCATGGATCGCGCTGGATACGATTTTTACAACACACTGGCTGACATCGAGCAGTCAAATCCATTCACTTCATCTACACCGTATAATCCTATCACAAATTTATCTAGTGGCTTGGGTCATTTTACCGTACACAATAGAGATTCAAGAACGTTGATTGTCGTGCCTTGATTTTCTTGTTCGTCATTGCGAGAAATTTCTTTTGGGAAATTTTGCGGCAATCTCCCTCTACATCAGACAGATTAGTTGGCCTTTACAATCTTAATTGTCCTATTGCCAACCTTGAGAAAATATACTCCTGGCACCAAACGCTCAATGTTTATTTGATGCTTCATAGGCCTAGTTTTCCCAAAAAGAACACGCTCTCCTAATACTGAGATAAGTTCATAATCTAAAGGAAGAAACCCTTCGGATTCTACCGTAATAAATGACTTTGCAGGATTTGGATAAACTTTGAATGCTGCATCCTGATTATCATCGATGTCTAGAGGTCTTTCATAGATGTAGAACTCATATTCAGCTCTTTCCGGATCCAACATAATTGCCTGCGGGTTCTGTGCTCTTATGTAGTACTTAATGTCTGCTTGACTAGCTTGAAAAGGAAGTGGTGCGCTATAAATCCCATCGCCAGCAGTTTGATCTCCGTTTGTGCCGTCATCCAGCATTTCAAACGACTGGAATTTTGAATTATATGGGCTGGTGGTTACCATCAATTCTACCTCAGAGGCGTTGGACACATCAGCCATAACAAACGCTGAGTTTCCGACATGAAAAACGCCACTATTCGCTATAACTGGCGGGGCCGCCATAATCTCTGGCAAACTTGATAAGTATGTTTCTCGCGCTGTAATAGATGGAAGGATACCTGCCGTTGCAAAAGCGTTAGGAATGATGAAAGGTGCATCAACATTTGTATAGTATTGCGCGGAGCCAAACATTTGATTTTGGTCGGCAAATGCCGCTGGTGCGGCTAAGGTTTGCAGTTCATCAACATGATTTTCGATGTCTTCTAAGATTAAACTCTCCTCCATAACCGTCCGAATATGAGCGGTGTAAAGTTTCCTGTAAAATGGGTCTGCATTATCCGAAGTAAGCTCGTTACATAAAGGTTGCCACCCGCTGTTATAACCGTTATAAGGGTCATATTCATACAATTCATCTATGTTGGGGTTGAAGAATAGCAATCCTCCAACAAAGGATTCAGTCAAGTCCCATGGTATCATCTGAAACAGCCCATCCTCTGTTTGATACAAGTAGTAGTTATGCTGAAAAAGCCCGTTGTATGTATCTAAGTTTAGTAAGACCGTATTTACCGCAAAAGCCCAGAGCACACGGTCAATATTTAGAATGGAATCTATTGGATACAATGGCGAATTGATGGAAGCAATCAACTGCATTAATTCCGTCCAGCCATGCTCGGATTTTATTGTGTAATGGTCGTAGTAAAGCGTGGTATCCTCGCCCAGCCAAGTCAAATTTGACGTGGCTGCCTGTCCTGTTTGTCCAAATTGCCCAGCAGGATCACACTTGAAAAACACGCCATCCTTTTCGTTAAAATGTTGCTTAAGAAACTGCTTATCAACTGCCTGAGTATTCGTGTAAAGCCCCAAATAATCACCTTGTAAATTCACTTTCATGAAGTTGGCTTGACCAGAAGGCAAGTACTTTCTGTATATGTTGTATGCCACAATTTCTTTGCAAAACGTTGGGTCAAAAAGACTGTTAGCCAACTTCACCTTTTTGTAATCCATTAGCTTCTGCCCGATCACGAGTTGGTTCATATCCAAATTAAGAGGCAGTTTCGGATTGTTGTTATTGTTTGCAATCGCAAAGGTTGAATTGCCTTTATATCTAATGGCAACACTATCTGCAAGTTCTCCATT
>JBLHEU010000163.1:0-7117 GCA_047614525.1 Bacteroidia bacterium
TGCTTAATCTTCTTAGCCCAAGAAAGGTCAGAGATATGTACAAGTCCATCAACACCTTCTTCTAATTCAACGAAGATTCCGAAGTTGGTGAAGCTTCTAACTTTAGCTGTGTGCTGAGATGCAGCAGGATACTTGGTAATAATATCAGCCCAAGGATCTGGCATTAATTGCTTAACGCCTAGAGACATTTTTCTGTCTTCTTTATCCAGCGTAAGAATTACACATTCTACCTCTGCACCAACATTTACAAAGTCTTGTGCGCTTCTCAAGTGCTGAGACCAGCTCATTTCAGAAACGTGAAGTAGACCTTCAACGCCTGGAGCTATCTCTATAAACGCACCGTAATCAGCAACAACAACAACTTTTCCTTTCACTTTATCGCCAATGTTTACCTCTTTTTCAAGAGCATCCCATGGATGAGAGCTAAGTTGTTTCAGACCAAGAGCAATTCTCTTCTTGTCATCATCGAAGTCAAGAATAACCACGTTGATTTTCTGATCAAGCTCAACAATTTCTTCAGGATGATTAATACGTCCCCAAGAAAGGTCTGTAATGTGGATAAGTCCGTCAACACCACCAAGGTCAATGAATACACCGTAAGAAGTAATGTTCTTAACAGTTCCTTCAAGGATTTGT
Organism: Bacteroidia bacterium; assembly: GCA_047614525.1. Classification (GTDB taxonomy): domain Bacteria; phylum Bacteroidota; class Bacteroidia; order UBA10329; family UBA10329; genus UBA10329. Next base: position 637 of record JBLHEU010000163.1, read on the forward strand.
CCTTTCTCAAGCTTACCAATAATCTCTTTCTTCTGAAGCTCAAGCTCTGCTTGGATAAGAGCTTTGTGTGACACAACAACGTTTTTGTACTCGTTATTGATCTTAACCACTTTGAATTCCATTGTCTTACCTACATACTGATCGTAATCACGGATAGGTTTAACATCAATCTGAGAACCAGGAAGGAATGCCTCAATTCCGAATACATCGGCAATAAGACCACCTTTAGTTCTACACTTAATTTGCCCTCTAATGATTTCATCATCTTCCAGCGCCTTATTAACTCTCTCCCAAGAACGAAGTGCTCTTGCCTTTCTGTGCGAAAGAACAAGTTGACCACCTTTATCCTCAACTTTCTCTATGTAGATTTCAATTGGATCTCCTACTCCGAATTCAGGATTGTAACGTGTCTCACTGATTGGAACAATACCCTCAGACTTACCACCGATAGTTACGATGAAATCCTTGTTCGTTTTCTCAATGATAGTAGCGTCAAGAACATCATGAATGTTCACCTGAGATAGAGTAGCATCATACATTGCTTCCAACTCAACTCTTTCAGCTTCATTGTATACCTCATCTTTCTTACCAATTGAGTCCCAATCAAAATCTACCGGACGCTCAGCTGGCTTGCGAGGTTCTTTTTTCTTCTCTTCAACCACTTCTTCAGCAACAGATGCTTCAGTTTCAGAAGGTGCTTCAGCTTCAACAACTGGCGCTTCCTCTTCTACTTCAGCAGCTGGAATTTCAGCTTTAGCTTCAACAGCAGGAGCTTCTTCAGCAACTGGAGTCTCAACTTTCACTTCCTCTACTTTTTCAGCAGCTGGCTTTTCTTCAGAGACTTCTTCAGTTTCCTTAACTTTTGCTGCTACTCTTTTTCGTGGTTTTTTGGCAGCTGTAGTTTCAGCTTTTGCCTGTGCAGGTGCCTTTTTTTCTTTGGCGTCTTCTGCTTTTTTTTCTTCCGACATGTGTTGGTCAGATTTGTATCTCAGCGTTCCCGCTTTTACTGAGAGATTGTTTTTAGTTACGACTCGTTCGGGATGAGTCCCCCTATTTTGGGTTCGCAAAAGTAGCTATTTATTTAACGTATGATTCTTGCTTTTAGTATATAAATGGCTTCTGATGTGATTACCTTTGTAGCCGAATGAAAAAGTTCAACATTCCATCCTTCTATAAAAGTCCGATTATTGGCCCATTAAAAGAGGCCAGAAAGAAGACCGATCCGCGTAAGCAAGACTTCACGCCTACTGTCTTGGATTTCGGTCCTGTGCAGTTTTACATTGCGCGTCATTTCGGGTTCTGTTATGGTGTAGAAAACGCCATTGAAATCTCCTATCGTGCGTTGGATGAAAACCCAGGAAAGCGCATCTTTCTTCTTAGTCAAATGATTCATAACCCTGCGGTGAATGATGATTTACAAGGACACGGAATCAAGTTCATCATGGATACGGGTGGCAAGCAACTTATTCCTTGGGATGAGATTTCTTCGGATGACATTGTAATTACACCAGCCTTCGGAACAACCGTTGAGATTGAAAACCTTCTGAAAAAGAAAGGAATAAAACTTGAGCAGTACAATACAACTTGCCCGTTTGTTGAGAAGGTTTGGAAACGTTCTACCAAATTGGGCGAAGACGAATTTACCGTGGTGATTCACGGAAAACAGAAGCACGAAGAAACACGTGCTACATTCTCACACAGTTATCAAAATGCAGCTTCGCTAATTATTAAAGACTTAGAAGAAGCCCACATTTTAGGCGAAATCATTTTGGGCAAACGTCCTTTGGATGAGTTTGAAACTCGATTCAGAGAACGCGCATCAGAAGGATTTAATCCTTTAAAAGATTTTGACCGAATTGGTGTTGTAAACCAAACCACCATGCTTGCTACCGAAACGCAAGCAATTGCAGATCATCTTAAAAGTGTGATTATTGAGAAGTTTGGCGAAGCTGAATACAAAAATCACTTTGCCGACACAAGAGACACGCTTTGCTACGCCACTAACGACAACCAATCTGCCACCTATGGTTTAATGGAAACAGATGTTGATTTAGCTATTGTGGTTGGTGGCTATAATAGTTCCAACACCTCTCATATTGCCGAGTTATTGGAAGAGAAATTTCCGACCTATTTCATCAGTTCTGACAAGGATATTAAAGACGATGGCAGTGTTGAACATTTCAATTTCCACGAAAGCAAATTAGAGTTCACGGAGAATTTCTTGCCAGCCAAAACGCCAGTAAAAATTGCTTTAACAAGCGGTGCTTCCTGTCCAGATGCTGTGGTTGACCGTGTGCTTCAGAAGGTGCTTGGTTTCTTTGAGGGTAGTCGGGAAATTGAAAAGGTGATGGAAGAATTAGGTTTAACCTAAGCTACCAATTCAGCAACCCAACCCAAAGCCAATTCTAACTGCTCTTCCATCGTTAGATTGGAATTGTCTAAAACCACGGCATCTTCTGCTTGAACAAGCGGGTTTTCCTTACGAGAACTGTCTTCTTTATCTCTAGAAAAAAGGTTGTTTTGAACTTCTTGAAACGAAACACCTTTGCCGTTTGCTTGTAGCTCATCAAACCTGCGTTGTGCACGTACTTGTGGAGATGCGGTCATGAATATCTTCAACTCAGCATTCGGAAAAACAGCCGTTCCAATATCTCGTCCGTCCATAACTACACCGCCCTGCTCGCCATACTTCTGCTGAATTGATTGGAGCTTAGTGCGAACTTCTTTTATCACACTTACAAAACTCACCACTTCAGAAACTCGCATGGTGCGAATCTCTTCTTCCACATTCTTTCCATTCAAAAACGTAGTGACTTTCTGTGCTTCGGAATCGTACTTCAGCTCGATGTCAATTTCATTCAGCATAGAAATCAACGCCTTTTTTTGAACCAAGTCTTTTGATGCAACACCTTTTCCAATGGCAAACAGCGTAATAGCCCGATACATGGCGCCACTATCTACATACGCGTACTTGAGTTGAGAGGCCAGAGATTTGGCCAAAGTGCTTTTCCCACAAGAGGAATAACCATCAATTGCGATGGTTATCTTATCCTTCACCATCCGACTTATCTTCCTTTTTCTTTAGCTCCTTTTTAACCCGTTTTAGCGCTTTAACATGCTTGCCCAAATTGGTCATAATAGAAATCTGATTTGTACCACCAGCTTGATGGTAAGTAGCTCGGCTGTATGAGAATGTAAAACGATTTACCTTCACTCCTACTCCCCAAGAAAACCCAACGGTTCCGGGTCTGCTGGCAACTTTAAACTCTTGTCTTCTACCGTAGTTATAACCAGCACGGACAAATATTCTACGTGCTATAGTAAGCTCGGTACTGAATATAAAGTGACGCATAATGGCATCACCTATATTGGTTTTCTGCTCAATTACTTCTCCTGTTAATGGATCAACATCTGGCGGAGAATTAGTTGGGTCTTTGTAGCTGAGATTTGGTTGTTGAAGATCTACAATGGTCACAGATAACCTGAGCGGCAAATACTTCAGTTTATGGCTTACACCAATATCCAAGCTAAGCGGCAACGGTTCGTATTGTCCCTTTACATAAGGCTTAAGTTGCGTGCCTAAATTTCTAGCTACAAGACTGATGGTAAAGTTCGACTTCGGATGATGGAACATGGCTGCCAAATCAACAGCCATTCCAACAGAGTTAAATTCCGCAAGCTGCGAGTAAATCAATTTGAGGTTCGCGCCAGCGGAGAAAAACTTTCCAAACGGTCTGGCGTATGTTCCGTGGAGCAGCGTTTCGTTTGCAGAGAAGTTACCTTGAATTGTGCCGTTTACATCGGCTCTAGTAAAATCTCCATAATTAGCATACATCACTCCAAAACCAATGTTTCCAACTTTATCAAAAGTGTGTGCATACCCTATATAACCGTAATTCACGCCACCATAAAAACTGGTGAAATCAGTTGCGAGATTCATATGCATAGAACTATCCAATATGGCTGGATTCATATACAACATATCTAAATCACCATCTTTAATGGCAATTTGATCTCCACCCATTGCTGCATTTCTGGCAGATGCGGTTTGGTCTAGAAAACTATAGGTTGAGCTACCACCAAGCTGTGCAAAACTTGGCAACGCTGCACCGATGATGAGTAAGAGAGAAAGAATTTTAGTTCGCATCGAGGGCAAATAAAAACAATATTTATGGCTGAGGTAACGGTTAGATGACATAGTTATTGCTAAAGGCTTACATCTGTGCGATTTTAACCGAATAAGTATCTGAAAAATCCCAATTCTGAGGTTTGCTTTGGAACAGTCCAAAAACAGTTGATCCGCTTCCAGACATTGCTGCGTAATCCGCTCCTTCATCATAAAGTCTTGTCTTAAGCTCTTTAATTTCAGGATGGTTTTTAAATATCGAATCTTCAAAGTCATTCTTAACCAAGCCTTTCCATTGATCAACATCATCAGAGAGAATCTCTTTTAGTGAATGTTCTGGTGTGCGAGGAATAATACCCGCATATGCTTCTGCTGTACCGATATGAATATTAGGATTAACCAGCATAACCCAATATCCCGACAGGTCTAAATCAAAAGGCTCAAGAATCTCTCCTCTACCAGTTACATAAGTTGGTTTATTCTGAACAAAAAACGGGCAATCACTTCCTACTTCCGAAACCAATTCTTCCAATTCAAAGTCTGAAATTTGAAGATTAAACATTTCGTTGAACATTACTGCAGCAAACGCAGCATCAGCACTTCCTCCACCTAAACCTGCACCAATCGGCACTTGCTTATGCAAATGAATCCTTACCGAAGGAAGAACGTGCTTATTATGCAAAACATTATAAACCTTTTCACACAAGTTTAAACCTCCATTAAACGGGATTTCAATCCCTGAACTTGAAAAATCAACCACTCCACTTAACGTTTTTTGAGGAACAATTTCGAGCATATCCTTCCAAGGAACAGGATAGAAAACACTCTCAATATCATGAAATCCATCCTCCCGTTTACGGAGAATGCTTAGTCCTAAATTGATTTTAGCGTTGGGATAAGAAATCACGTGGCGAAAATAAGTTCAATGCTTCAATAAACAGACCTCTTTACAGTTCGCAACAACAACTATCTTCGCGGGCTAAACCTAATATCATGGTATATCTGGATTTTGAAAGTGACATACAGGAGTTAGAAGAACAACTGGCCAAGAGCAGGGAGATTCAAGAAAAAGGCAAGGTTGATGTGAGCAAAACAATCGAAGAATTGGAACTCAGCATTATTCTGAGAACTAAAGAAATCTATGAAACGCTCACGCCCTGGCAGAGAGTTCAGGTTGCAAGACACCCTAAACGGCCGTATTCTCTCGCATACATCAACGCGATAACTGACGGCACATTTGAAGAGCTTCACGGAGACAGAACTGTCAAAGACGATAAAGCCATGATTGGTGGCTTTGGAAGCATTGATGGCAAAACCGTTATGCTAATTGGACAGCAAAAAGGTATTAACACCAAAATGCGACAGTACCGAAACTTCGGAATGCCAAATCCGGAGGGGTACAGAAAAGCGCTGAGATTGATGAAACTGGCTGAGAAATTCAACAAGCCTGTTATCACATTCATTGATACGCCAGGAGCATTTCCAGGGCTAGAAGCAGAAGAGCGAGGACAAGGAGAAGCGATTGCCAGAAACCTGATTGAAATGGTACAATTAAAAGTACCAATTATCTGTGTAATTATTGGCGAAGGTGCTTCTGGTGGTGCTTTAGGAATTGGTATTGGCGACAAAGTTTTCATGCTGGAAAACACCTGGTATTCGGTTATATCTCCAGAGAGTTGTTCTACTATTCTTTGGAGAACCAGAGACAATAAAGAACAGGCTGCCGAGGCTTTGAAACTCACCCCAGAGGACATGCTTGAAAACAAGCTTATTGCTGGAATTATTCCTGAGCCTTTGGGTGGCGCACACAGAAATAATGAAGAAGCCTTTTCTAACGTAAAAAAGGAAATCAAGAAGCACTTAACACGCTTGCACAAATTGGAATCGCAAGAGCGAATTGATAAAAGAATTGAGAAATACAGCAATATGGGCGTTTTCAATGAGTGATGTAAAAGACAAGTATCAGGCGGTAATTGGGCTAGAAGTTCACGCACAATTACTCACAAAATCTAAAGCCTATAGTTCAGATAGCACAGAATTTGGCGGAATGCCCAACACCAATATTTCTGTTGTGACTTTAGGCCATCCAGGAACGCTACCGCGAATAAACAAAGCTGTGGTAGAAAGCGGAATTAAACTCGGTTTAGCTTGTGGCTCTGAGATTCGTGAGGTGAATGAATATGCCCGTAAAAACTATTTCTACGCTGACCTTCCGAAGGGATATCAAATAACCCAAGACACCACACCAATTTGCAACGGTGGTACAATTGAAATTAAGCTAGAGAATGGTGAGAAGAAGAGTATAAATATTACTCGAATTCACATGGAAGAGGATGCTGGAAAAAGCATGCACGA
>JBLHEU010000164.1:0-6992 GCA_047614525.1 Bacteroidia bacterium
CAGCAATGTTAATGGCGCGCGTTCCGTTAGTGGTTGTAAGTGCTATTTCTCTTCCATTAATCAATTCAGACTGATAGGAAAACGGGCTATTCCCAATCTCAAATCCTTCTACAACTTCTCCGTCTCTTTCACCTCCAGCCAAGAATCCTTTGTCTTTATACGCCTTGGCTTCTTCTATTGTAGAAACAGGAATAAACGACTTTGCTCCGTGCTGAAATGCAGTAACCATTGCTGATGTAGCTCGAAAAACATCGGCCACAACTACAATGCTTTTCTCAGTATCGAAAAGATCAAATAACTGCGGAGAAAAACAGACTTCTACTTTATTTATCATTTCTACTTCGCTCAATGCAGGTGCTTATTTTTTTGGCTCGTTTAACCAGACTTCAGTCTTATTGGGAACTTTCAAATTATCTCCGTTAGAAACAATCAAGTCTCCGTTTTGCCAGTTAATTCCAACTACCGATGTAAATAAGGTAGAACCATCAGGCAATACCAATTTCAATTCCGTTCTAAAATCAACGCCTTTCAAATTTGGCTTGCCTTTACCCGAAAGTAACAGCCCTTTTCCTTCTACAAGGAAAGTGTCTTCAACTTTAAAGAGTAACAATCTAGGCCTGGTAAAATGGTGGTCTTACAACCTGTGCTTTAATTTTCTTATCGCGGATAAGAATGTAAATCTCGGTTTCCTTACGGTGATGCCCCGTTTTAACATAGCCAAGTCCTACCGCCTTTTTTATGCTTGGCCCCATAGTTCCTGAGGTTACAACTCCAATCTCGTTTCCATCTACATCAACAATAGGATACCCTTGTCTTGGAATACCTCTATCAATCAGTTCAAAACCAACCAAACGTTTAGTTGGTCCTTCTTCTTTCTGCTTTAAAAGCGCGGCAGAATTGGTGAAATCGTTTGTGAATTTGGTTACCCAACCTAAACCTGCTTCAATTGGCGAAGTAGTGTCGTCAATATCATTTCCATACAGGCAGAATCCCATTTCTAACCGAAGCGTATCTCTTGCGGCTAAGCCAATTGGCTTAATATCAAACTCTGCTCCTGCTTCAAAAACTGCATTCCAGATTTTATCAGCATGCTCGTTATCGAAATAAATCTCAAAACCACCTGAGCCGGTGTAGCCTGTTGCACTAACCAATACATTCTCAACCCCGGCAAAAATCCCTTTCTTAAATGTGTAATAAACCATTTCCGACAGGTTCAACTCCGTAAGCGATTGCAATGCTTTAACAGCATTTGGTCCTTGTACCGCAAGAAGTGTGGTTTTATCAGAAATATTAATCATTTCAACACCTGCTGTGTTGTATTTGCTGATATGCGCCCAGTCTTTATCAATGTTTGAGGCGTTTACCACCAACATGTAAGTTTTCTCATCAACGCGATAAACCAAAAGGTCGTCAACAATTCCGCCTGTTTCGTTTGGCAAGCACGAATACTGAATCTTACCATTCACAAGCACAGAAACGTCATTTGAAGTTACTCTCTGAACCAAATCAAAAGCTCCATCACCACGAACGATAAACTCACCCATGTGCGATACATCAAACACACCAACGGAAGTCCGAACTTGCGCGTGCTCCTTGATTAATCCTTCGTATTGCAAAGGCATATTGTAGCCGGCAAAAGGAACCATCTTAGCTCCTAACTCTATGTGTTTCTCTGAAAGCGCTGTGCTTTTCAACGTGGTTCCATCTGCTATTTGAGACATTGATTTATCGGTTATTCGTTCAAAAACAAATGTAGAACAATGCCGTGATTTGATAGGATTTACAACCATTGCTTAACAATTGGTTCATCAACATTTATTAGTTCGAATTAATCTCAACAATAGGCTTGCAAAATTCATTCAAATCCCTATATTTCCCGCTTATTGATTTTACTCTTCTCAATCGGGAAAATGTTTGATTAGGGTATGAAAATAGATTTAAAAAAGACATGGGAAGACCGCCAACTAGACCAAAAAAACTCAAAGACGGTTACTACATAGAGGTACGTAACACTGGTTCTAACTCTGGAATAAAGATTAGAAGAGACACTGAAGATGAAATGAAGGTTGCTGTAATGGACTATGAAAAGTCTAAAGACGTGATTATCCTTGGTGAGTCTGTCAACGGCAAGTTTGTTAAAGACGCCAAGCCAATTAAGAAAAAGAAATAAGCTTCTTTCTACATTTCATTTTAGACTGTGATGAGTGTAAAAAGATGTAACTGGCTTTCTAATGACCCAGCTTACATTGCTTATCACGATGAAGAATGGGGCGTCCCTCTTCATGGAGAACAACGCCTTTTTGAGTTTCTAATTCTTGAGACATTTCAAGCAGGATTAAGCTGGATTACCATCTTGCGGAAGCGTGCAAACTTTCGTTTGGCATTTGACAAGTTCGATTACAAGAAAGTTGCGCTTTATGATGAAGACAAAGTCGCTTCTCTTTTAGTAGATGCTGGTATTGTTAGGAACAGACTGAAGGTTAGATCGGCCATTTCTAACGCTCAGGCGTTTATGGAAGTCCAAAAAGAGTTTGGTTCTTTCGACAAATACATCTGGGGGTTTGTGGATGGGAAACCGCTTCAGAATAATTTCTCTTCAATGAGCGATGTTCCGCCTAAAACAGCGTTAGCCGAATTACTGAGTAAGGACCTTAAGAAGCGAGGCTTCAAGTTTGTTGGGCCAACCGTAATTTATGCTTACATGCAAGCAACAGGTATGGTAAACGACCATACTATTGACTGTTTTAGGTACAAAGAGGTTCAGGAAGACTGAGTTGTCTTTGACTCTTTCCTGAGAACTGCAAGCGCGCCCCAGCTGGTTAGGAAGCCAAGCAATCCCATTGCCAAAGAAAGAATGACTCCGCCAGTGGCATACTGAAGGAAATTGTCGTGGATGTTATCGATCGTCATCTCATCAATTTGATCATAGGTAATCATCTCATTATCGAAGAAGGGCTGCCCCATTAAGTAGCTACAGAAGATTATAAACGGAATAAGTGGTGGCAAGCTGATGTTTGCCGCTGTTATGAATAGCACTTTATTCATCCGAAGGAAAATAGAAGTTGGAATACCAACTAGCAATTGAAACCCCCAAATTGGCAGAATGCCCATAAAAAACCCAAATCCAATACTTGCTGCTTTCCGAAGGTTCGATTCCTCTGGCTTAATCGCCTCTTCCTTAATCAATTGCAAGAGTTTTCCTTTCAGCAATAATCTCCTTGGTAGATGATAAACTGCAGTAAGAATGGTAAACCATGCATTTAAGAAACTGATACGCGTAAAATCTGGGCCCGGACGAAAATGCGACACTCTTTCCTCTGGGTCATACGTAACTTGAATTGGAACGGAAACAAACGGAACATCGCGCCAAGCAAGTTTTACAATTACCTCAATTTCAAACTCAAAACGAGTAGTATAGAAGTTGATGTTGGCAATTTTGTTAAGGGGATACAATCGAAAACCTGTTTGCGTATCTGGCATGTAAATCCCTGTTTGCAAACGAAACCAAAAGTTTGAAAACCTGTTGGCGAAACCGTTTTTGGCTGGCATTCCCTCTGCTTCCAAATTCCGTGCACCCATAATTACGGCATCTGGGTGTGTTCTATGCACTTCAATAAACTTCGGAATATCATTTGCAAAATGCTGTCCATCACTATCTATAGTAATGGCGTAGTGATAACCAAGGTCCAAGGCTTTTTGAAAACCCATTCTCAAAGCATAACCCTTCCCTCTATTTGGGGAATAATCAATTCGATAAATCCTGTCTCCGAATTGATTTAAAATTTCAGCCGTGTCATCAGTTGCTCCATCATTCACAACAATCACGTCATTGCTGTATTCAAGAACGCTTTCAACTACCCTAGCAACAGTTTTGTGATTGTTGTAAGTAGGCACAATTACGCAGATTCCCATCTGCTTTAGCTCTGATTGGTATTTCTCCAAATCAACCGAAGATGCCATTGAGCTTGAAATAATTTGTCGTCTCTGTTTTCCCTAAACAGGTGAACATTTCTAAACCGTTTCGTTCCTTTATCTCAAATACCAAGTCAAGGTTTGATACTTGGGTTGGGTCAATCACGGACAGAAATTTTATTTGACGTAGTTCAACCAAATGCTTCTCTTCCATTCTAGAAGCTACTTCATCCAAAACCATTTGCGTTAGAGCCGCGCCAGGTGCAACTGGTTTTCCGGGGAAATGCCCCTCATAAACTTTATGATTTGAGTTTAATTCTACCGAAACATTCCAACCATTTTCTGTGGTTGTTTCAAACAATTTAGTGTAGAAGCCTGCCAGCGTAGCCATCATTTCTTCTTAATAGGATTTAGTACAATTGAGAACGGATAACTGTGATAATGAATACTTAACTCATCGATACAATCAACGCCATTAATGTAAGTGACAGTTCTGCCAAGCTTATGGCGTTTAGTGGTTATTTTAACTGAGGCAAGATTATCATTAATCCATTCTGGTTTCAAAGCCTTTTTATCCCAACGCCACTCATTTCCTAAATCTTCGAAGCTTAGATCATATTGATAATGTGCGAACAACAAAAGAATCTCTTCGGCCATCATTTCGTAAACATACCGACTGCCTAGTTTCTTGATGGCATAAATCTTCTTCCATTTACCATTTTCCCATTGTATTTCCAACAGGTTATTTCCCATTGGCGATATAAATGAAACATGCAAAGCGTTGTTTTCCTTGTGTTTAACGGCTAGGAAACCATTGATTTTCGTTCCTCGAATATTGAATTCGGCTTTATAGATTCCTTCTTTTCCGCGCGGCAAAATATCAACCTGCTGTCCAGCTAACTGAACTGATATGGCCAAAAGACTAAAAATCAGTAAAAGCAGTCGCATCTATCTTTTCGTTTACTACGATGTTTGAGAACCGAATATCTGTTAAATCTCCCGTAGGATCGGTGAGCGTTACTTTTTGCAACGTAGAACCTTCAATTGAAAACACCACTTCAATCTGCTGAATAAACTCTTTCAGGTTCTTAGCCTTCGGCCGAAGTTGAATTCGGATGTCTGTTTCATTCGCAAAGAAGGCCGTTTTATAGTTCGAATTAGTCATAATGGAACCATCAATACAACCAATAATAATCTCTTTTACTTGACGTAAAATTTGGTTCATCCCTTTGTACTTCTTCTCCTCACCTTCTTCCTTCAATCGCATAGAATTCTCATTAATGAGAATGATATACTCGATGGGCTCTTTGAATTCCCAACGGAGTTTACTTTCTTTCTGATAAAGGAAAAACCCTTCAGAAACCAGCTTTTCAGTTAAAAATGAAAATACTTTTTCCTGTTTGATATCGCCTTTTACAGCTTCCATTTTAGCCAAAGCCGAGTTCAACTCAATCAGTTGAGAATCATCCGCGTTAAGCGTCTTCCAGTCTTGAGCCGAAAGGGAAAACGGAAATAAGATTAGAAGGAAAAGCGAAAGAATTCTCGACATCAGTATTCAGAACCTTATGGTTTGCAACACCCGTCTAATTTCGCGTAGGCTTCTGGGTCAGCTTTCACACCATCCGCGCTATAACCTGCTTTAGAAAGTGCAATTCTGATTTCGTCTGGAGTCGTTTTATCTGCACGATAAGTCACTTGAACCGTGTTCTTTTCAGGGTTGATATTCACCTTTTTAATTCCTTGCGCTTTCCGAATACTTGTATCAATATTATAACCGCAATCATCACATTTCATGCAATGGTCGCAGACAATAGTTGTTTTGATGGTGATGGTTTCGAGCTTGTCTTGCGCAAAACCAGTAAATGCCGTTGTGAGGATGAGCGATAAAGAGAAAATGAGTTTCATTAGATTACGATTTATAGGGTTCAATTCCAGATTGTTGTGGCACAGACACGATTTTCGTGCCATTCTGTTTGCAAAGATGAATAATCTCTTTGAGTGCGGCTGGCGTGGTTGGATTCGTATCGTGAAACAAAAGAACAGTTGCCTTATTGAGATTGTTTTTTACCCGCTTAATTGTTGCCTCTTTCGTACGGATGCGTCCATCTTGAGAACGTAAGTCCCAGCCAATTATGGCGCAATCTTCTTTCTTAACTGCGTTGGCAATTTCAGGCGTCATTACACCAAACGGTGGACGGAAATAGGCTGGTTTTTTACCAATTATATTTTCAATGACTTCTTGTCCTTCTGATACTTGCTTTTCCGCTCTTTCTTTTGAAAAAACGTAATCATGATTGTACGTATGATTCCCAACCACATGTCCTTCATCAACAATCCTCTGAACTAATTCTGGGTGTTTCTCTGCAATTCTTCCAATCACAAAAAAGGAGGCTTTCACACCTTCTTCACGAAGAACATCCAATACTCTTGGCGTGACTTCTGGATCTGGACCATCATCAAAAGTTAGACTTATAGTTCCCTTTGCACCTCGCCAAAAAGTGGGCATAAAAAACTGAGAACCAATGTCAAAAACGCCCCAACCAAGTGTGATGAAATAAATTGGCGACAAACACAGGATTAACTTCCATGAAATAAAACCAAGTACAATGGCTGGAATCAAAATCATCAGCAATCCAAAACCAAGAATATTTAACCGTTGGAAATTCAAACCTTTTCAAGCAAAATGCTCATTTCTTGTCCGAGCAATTTATGATGTACCAAAATACGTTTTGGTTGATTAAAAGAGATATGGCTGTTCTCAACGTTTTCGAATTCAAAGGCTTTCAACGCCATGAAAAGACCAAAACCAGGCGAAGCGAAATGTTCCCCTGAAAATTGTGTGTAATTGAAGCCGTCATCTGTGTTTGACAAAACCAAGTCTACTTCATCAGAAACTTTATCCGTTAAATTCAGCTTCACCATTTTAGCAAGCGATGAATCCAACTTTTCATTAGAGGCTACAAAGAATGCTCCGCCCTCTCCTAATTCAGGCAATGGATAATTAATTGTTTCGGAAAGCTTAGCGAGTAACTCAACCAACTCATCTGTTTTCTCATCAACAGCCCCTACAAGCACCGTTT
>JBLHEU010000165.1:0-6882 GCA_047614525.1 Bacteroidia bacterium
GATTACCAAATCGCCAGCACGTGTATTTTCTCCAACCACTTGGCCTTCGTAAATCGGAACGTTTTGCTCAACGAAAAACTTACCTCTATCCTGCAAATTGCTAAGCGTATAAGGGATAGCGGTGCCTTGCTCCATAGAAATAAGCGACCCATTTTGTCGTCCAACAATTGGGCCTTTGTACGGCTGGTATTCCTTAAATCGATGACTCATGATTGCTTCTCCAGCAGTTGCTGTTAGAAGCAGGTTTCTTAGGCCAATAATTCCACGAGACGGGATAAGGAATTCGAGAAGCATTCTCTCTCCTTTTGGACTCATATTAAGAATCTCCCCTTTTCTTTTCGTTACCATTTCCACGGCTTTTCCGTGTACTGCTTCTGGTAAGTCGATGGTTAATTCCTCAACTGGTTCGCATTTAACTCCATCAACTTCTTTGATGATTACCTGCGGCTGACCAATCTGTAATTCATACCCTTCTCTACGCATGGTTTCAATCAATACAGAAAGGTGAAGAACACCACGACCGAATACGTTGAAACTATCTGCTTGACCTGTTTCCTCCAATTTCAAAGCAAGGTTTTTCTCTAGCTCCTTAGTTAAACGGTCTTTAATGTGTCGAGAGGTTACAAACTTTCCTTCTTTCCCGAAAAATGGAGAATCGTTAATGGTGAAAAGCATACTCATTGTAGGCTCGTCTATGCTAATTGGCGCCAAGGCTTCTGCATGCTCTGGATGACAGATTGTATCGCCAATCTCAAATCCTTCTAGTCCAACAACTGCGCAGATTTCTCCCGCTTTCACTTCGTCAACCTTAATTTTACCCATTCCTTCGAATACGTAAAGCTCTTTCAACTTTCCTCTTGTGGTTGAACCATCTCGCTTAACCATAACCACTTGCTGATTGGTTTTCAGCGTTCCTCGGAACACACGACCAATTGCAATTCGTCCAATATAAGGCGAGTGATCCAAAGATGTAATCTGCATTTGCGTTGGACCTTCAGCAACCTTTGGCTCAGGAATATGCTCTACCACTTGCTCCATCAAGTAATCGATGTTGCCAGTTGGTTTAGAAGCGTCTTCACCCATCCAACCCATTTTGGCAGAACCAAAAACAGTTGGAAAATCTAATTGCTCTTCTGTTGCTCCAAGGTTAAACATCAAATCAAACACAGCTTCTTGAGCGATGTCTGGTGTGCAGTTTGCCTTGTCAACTTTGTTTACAACAACAATTGGTTTAAGACCTAATTCAATTGCTTTTCCAAGCACAAAACGTGTTTGTGGCATTGGTCCTTCAAAAGCATCTACCAACAGCAAAACGCCATCAGCCATGTTAAGTACACGCTCAACTTCTCCACCAAAATCAGAGTGACCAGGTGTGTCGATAATGTTGATTTTAGTGTCTTTCCATTTAACTGCCACGTTCTTAGAAACGATTGTAATTCCTCTTTCACGTTCGAGGTCATTACTATCCATAATCAACTCCCCAGGAGTTTCGTGATCCTTAAAAACCTTAGCGGCTTCAAGCATTTTATCCACCAACGAAGTTTTTCCGTGGTCAACGTGAGCAATAATTGCGATGTTTCTTAAAGAGGTCATGTCTCTGATTTTCAGCGCGCAAAGGTACGGTTAACTTTGTAGTCTATATACTGATTAAAAAAGATGAAAAATCCAGCCCCTGTTTATCGATATATGTTCATTGCTGCAATGGGGTTTTTTCTGGTTGGAACGCTGTTTACCATAATTGGGATTCCTGCCGCGGAGTTGTTTTCATTTCTAGGCGGTGTTGGTGTCTTGGCCTTCTATATTTTATTCTCTAGAGCCGCTATTCGAACTCAAAAATCCAATTATGCACGTCATGTAGTTGTGCTTTCGCTTATTCTGGGGCAAATTCTTAAGTCTTTTGAAGTGGCTTTCGGAACATATTTTTTCCTCATAGCATTGATTGCCATTCTAGTTTGGATAACATGGTCGGTTTTAGAAGGCCTTCCTCCTTCTGAACAGTAGATAATCCTCATCTTTGCGCCATGACGCCTGGCAAACTCATCATTTTTTCCGCACCAAGCGGTTCGGGTAAAACAACACTTGTTCATCACCTTCTGCCAAAAGCGGAGCTTAAACTTGCGTTCTCCGTTTCGGCAACTAGCCGAACCAAGCGACCAAACGAAGAGCACGGAAAAGACTACTATTTCCTTTCTGTGGATGATTTCAGAAACCGAATTTCAAAAGGCGACTTTCTAGAATGGGAAGCGGTTTACACGGACCAGTTTTATGGTACGCTTCGTTCCGAAATTGATAGAATTCATTCGGAAGGGAAAACCGTTGTTTTTGATGTAGATGTGGTTGGAGGTCTGAACCTGAAGAAAGAATTTGGTGAAAATGCGCTAGCTATTTTTGTTCAACCACCCTCCGTTAAAGAGCTGGAAAGACGTTTACGACATCGGTCAACAGAAAGCGAGGAAAGTCTAACTAAGCGCGTTGTAAAGTCTGCTGAAGAGTTGGAGTATGCCAATCAGTTTGATGTGGTAATCGTGAATGACGATTTGGACACGGCAAAGGCCGAAGCGCACAAATTGGTTTCTGATTTCATCAAATGAAAAAGATAGGCTTGTTCTTCGGTTCATTCAACCCAATACACGTTGGGCACATGATAATTGCTGACTTTGTGGCCAACAACACAGATGTTGATGAGGTTTGGTTTGTTGTTTCACCTCACAATCCGTTGAAGGAAAAGAAAAGCCTTTTGGCTGACCATCACCGGTTGGCCATGGTTCGTAGAGCAATTGAGACGGACAAACGGTTTAAAGCTTCAGATGTTGAGTTTGGGTTGGAACAGCCTTCTTATACAACCATTACCCTCGCTTACCTTAAAGAGAAATATCCCAATACGGAGTTTGCGCTAATTATGGGCGGAGATTCTCTAGCCTCCCTTCCAAAGTGGAAAAACCACGAAACCATCCTTTCTGGCTATCCAATTATCGTTTATTCGAGACCTCAACACAACAATTTTGAGGAATTGTTGGAACGCGGTGACATTACCGTTTTAGACGCTCCACAAATGAATCTTTCCTCTAGCGCAATTAGAAATCAGATTGTTGAGGGGAATACCGTCAAGTATCTAATGCCTCACGAAGCTTGGATATACCTAGACGAAATGAATTTCTACAAAAATTAAGTCGGATATGTCTTACATTTAGTTCTGCTTATGGGAGAAAGCGCAAATTTTTTGAGTTGGGGGTTACCCCTTTTGTCAATTGTAATATTGCTCGTTGTATGGTGGGTTTTAACCGGACGGCTTAGCAGGCTTAGGCTTAATGACCAACTACGATTAGAGAAGATGGAGGCTGAGCGTCTCAAGGAATTAGACACGGTTAAGTCTAATTTCTTCTCTAACGTTACCCACGAGTTTCGAACTCCCCTTACCTTAATTCTTGGTCACTTAGACCAAGTAATCCCTACAATTGCTGACGATAGAGCAAAAAAGGAACTAATCGTAGTAAAGCGCAACGCTAAGCTTCTTGAAAAGCTGATTAATCAGTTACTGGACATCGCCAAAATTGAGGCGGACAGAATGGATCTTGATCTCAGAAAAGGCAACATCATCCCGTTTGTGAATGAGATTCAAAAGTCTTTTCAGTCTCTAGCAGATAGAAAAGGGGTTGGTTTGGTTTTTAATGCTGAGAACGACCAAGTCATCATGGACTTTGATCCTGACAAAGTTGAGCTCATTTTCTTCAACTTACTTTCTAACGCATTTAAGTTTACCGATAATGGTAAAGTAAGTTTGGAAATCTCTAAAGCTCAGAAAGACGGAAAAGATTTCTGCAAGATTGTTGTGCAAGACACAGGAATCGGAATCGTTGAGGAGCAAATATCAAAGGTTTTCGACCGTTTTTATCAATCTGAAAATTCTCGTTGGAGAAAGAACAAGGGCACAGGAATTGGTCTTGCATTGGTAAAAGATTTGGTTGGCCTCCACGAAGGAACCATCGATCTAAAAAGTATTTCTGGTGTAGGAACAGAGATTATCATCTTACTACCGATAGAGCAGATTGCTTACGCGAGTTCTAACACCGAAATGGAGATTCCTGCGCTGGATGCAATTGATCCTGACCTAGAAATCTCTTTAGACTTTGAGCCTAAAAAGGAAACGCTTACCGAAGAAGAAATGAGCGCACAGAATATCGTGCTCGTTATTGAGGATAATGATGACATCCGCAATTTCCTTCGTTTAACCTTAGAACCAAGCTACCGAGTGTTTGATGCGGTAGATGGTGAAGCTGGAATTGAGAAAGCCACAGAGATTATTCCTGATGTAATTATCTGTGATGTGATGATGCCTGGAAAAGACGGCTTTGAAGTCACCAAAACTCTCAAGAAGCAAGAGAAGACAAGCCATGTGCCCATTATTCTTCTTACAGCAAAAGCTGGAGTTGAGAATAGAATTGCTGGTCTAGAAACGGGTGCTGATGCTTACGTTCCTAAACCGTTTAGCTCAGAGGAGTTACACGCCCGAGTTAAGAACCTGATTAACGGTCGTAAGAAACTGAAAGAGAAATTCTCTCGCTCTCTTCTAGTTAAGCCTGAAGTAGCCTCAGAACCATCAATGGAGGAGAAGTTCCTTATGCGGGTTAAAAATGCTGTTGAGTCGCATTTAGATGATGAGAACTTCAGCGTAGAAGAATTAAGCAAAGAAGTTGGCATGAGCCGAGCTCAACTGCACAGAAAGCTTATTGCCCTAACGGGAGTTAGCGCTAGCCGTTTTGTGAGAAACTATCGCTTAGAGCACGCTTACCAGTTACTTCAAAACAAGGTTGGCACAGTCTCCGAAATAGCATACAGAGTTGGGTACAGTAGCCCAGCCTATTTTACGAAGTGTTTTACCGAAGATTTCGGCATCTCTCCAAGTCAGGTTAAAAAGGACTCCTGAACCCCTAATACGTATGTTTCATTTTAAAAATGCAACGAATTTGTTCGTGCGTTGCAACATTTCTACATGAAATAGGGGTAACCCTGCCCATTTACATTTTTGTTGCACCGTTTTTTGAAACGCTTGTCGTAACCCTCGACACCAAGCTATATGTTCACGCTTTCTTTCTTGCTGACATTTGAATCAGTCATTTATCTAAAGAGAAAGGACATGAAAAAGCAAGCGATAAAAAACGGGCAAGACTCAACTCTAATGAGTGCGGAAAAAGACACTCTATCTCGTGTACTGCTAATAGGTGCTATCATTCTTTACTCCCTTTCCCTAGTACTTCTTGCAAATCTTGCAATGGCTAGCGAAAACGAAAACGTACACGGGGCGCTTATTAAGGTGAACAATAAATTGGACGGCAATGCTTTTGCAAACGGCAATCCAACGGTAAAGTCGGTTCACGGAAATGTGCTTTCGATTGACATAGCCAGCACTAATTATATAACGCTTAGTAATGTGGTTGGGGTTTGTGCTAGCCAACTTGATCTTACAGCTATAAATACTCCTGCTCAACTCAATGCTGAAACAGCAATGGCAAAATACGCTGGTGCAGATGTAGTAGTAGGAATTCTAGACAACTCTGGCATTCTAACAGCTAAGGACATCTCAACCCTCAAAAAAGTTGAATACAACTCAAACGTTGGTTTTATCTCTTACCAGTCTGACAAACCGAATTCTGCAGTAATAATGCGAAACATTGTAGGTGGAGAAAGCAACCTTGTTCAGGCGCTAGCTTACATGCAGGAATATGCCAAAACCGTTGGGAAGTCTTTAATTATTGAAATGGTGCTAAGCGGAGAAGAGCTTAACAATCCTTTGTTCATTCAAGTTTGCCAGAAGATTTCGGATGCCGGTGTTCAATTCATCGGAACTGATTTAGGAACTGGTTATATAAATGCTAAAGCCCCTGTTCAATTAGCATTCAGCATGTTCAATTCAAAAACAGGTCAGCTAACAGATGTGTCTGATTTCTGGGCAATAAGCGAAGTAAAAGAGCAACAAATAATGCTTCTTGGTTCTGACAATAAAACGTGTAATGTTCACTTTCAGACTGAATCTGGTTTTGAGAAAGTCTACATGTCAAATTCATCTAATGACTTGGTTATGGTTACCGCAATAACTGCGAGTGGCGAGGTAAACTATTACTACGTTACTAATAAAGAAACTGCGCTTATCCCAAGAGAGTTGATGAACGGAACGCCCGTGTTGGAAGATGGGTTAAATGGCGTTTACCCATACCACAGCAAAATGGCACTGTTTAATAATTCTCCAGCTCAGAATCAATTTGTGGCATTAAACAAAGACGTTAAAACGATGGACCTTGCCAAGGAAAGCGGAATGGCTTTGTCTGTTGGGTCGCCAGTATCTCGTACCCTGGCCATGACACTTAAAAACCTTGATTCCAATCTTACGATAGAAATAAAAGATGCTTCTGGCAAAACTGTTTATCGCAATCAGCCAGATGAAGGAACTCAAAGTATATCAACCAAAATAGATTTATCTGATGGTGCAGAAGGTCTTTATTTCCTAGACTTAACATCTCCATTTTCCCACCAGACTTTCGCGCTGCTGATGGATTAATCCTTTTTGTGTCTAAAACTGAGTGTTACAGGCCTCTATAATTTAGTAGTACCTTTGCGGCTTCAATAATTATGAGAATTACACAATGAAAAAAGGTACAGTTAAGTTTTTTAATGATTCTAAAGGTTTCGGTTTCGTCATCGATGATGAGTCACAAACAGAATATTTTGTTCACGTTTCAGGTCTTATCGATGAGATTAGAGAAGACGATAAAGTTGAATTTGAATTGAAAGAAGGTAGAAAAGGTCTTAACGCAGTAGACGTTAAGGTTCTATAATATTTTTAATTACGAGTACAAAAAGGCCCGATTCGCTAAGCGAATCGGGCCT
>JBLHEU010000166.1:0-6870 GCA_047614525.1 Bacteroidia bacterium
TTCTTTCATTCCAGCTAAATCGCCAAGAATAGTTGCTCCAGAAATAGCATCGTTCTCCATACCTCCATGTACCCAAATCTTGTCTCCAGACATAAACGTAGGATAAGCAAAGAACAAGAATGCCCTCGCTGTAAGCGCCACATTCAGAATATTCATTCCTGTTCCACCAAAAACTTCCTTACCAAACACAACTGCAAACGCAACTGCAATTGCCAGCATCCAAAGTGGAATATCAACAGGAACAATCAACGGAATAAGCATACCCGTTACCAAGTACCCTTCTTCTACAGAATGGCCTTTGTACATGGCAAACCCGAACTCAATTCCAAGTCCAACTCCGTAGGAAACTAATACTATCGGCAGCACTTTCACAAGTCCAATAGAGAACATATCCATGAAAGAAGCGGATGCCAACTCACCTAATTCGCGATAGTGCTGAAATCCAGCATTGTACATACCAAAGAGTAGACAAGGAACCATCGCCATGATTACCACGGACATGGTTCGTTTCAAGTCAATACCATCTCGAATGTGTGAACCCGTCTTAGTAACCTCTTCAGGTGTAAACGTGAACGTCTCTAACGCATCGATTGCGGTAAGAGCCTTATTGTACTTCTCAAACTTGCCACCTTCTTCGAAGGGTGCTTTCATGTTCTGGAAGGCTGTGTGCAAAAACTTCATTGTGCCTTATTCTTTAACCACATTCTTTTTCAATAAGCTCCAAGCCTTCTCTAACGATATGCTGCACAGCCGTTTTAGACGTACATACATATTCGCAAAGCGCGAAATCCTCATCATCAACCTCATAAATGCCAAGGTTTTCCATAAGTTCTATATCGCCAATCATAATGGCTTTAAGCAAATGCTGAGGATAAATATCCATCGGAAAAACATTTTCGTATTCTCCTGTTACAACCAATGCTCTTGCTTCGCCATTTGTATTGGTATCCAACTCATATTTCTTACCTGGCATTAACCATGAGAAATAAGACCGGTTTACAGAGTGCTTTGCAAAACCTGGACCCGCCCACCCTTCTGTAATGAAGAATTTTGCGTGATCACCTTCAGTAATTACGGTTACCTCTTTGTGGAAGAAACCTAGATAGTTATCAGCCGCTACTTTCTCTCCAGTAAGAATATTACCAGAAATGATTCTGTTGTTATCGCCAGAAACATCCGTAGTCAACGTGCTAATCAACGACCCCTGAATAGTTTTGTAATACTTGGGCGTGTTTACAGAAGAGCCAACCAATGCTACAATTCTAGAAGCATCGTACTTACCTGTAAGAAAAGCTTTACCAATTACAGCAACATCTTGTGCGGCAACGGCAAAAACAGCTTCTCCTTTATTAATTGGCGAAATATGGTGAATTTGAATACCAACATTACCTGATGGGTGCGGTCCGGTTACCCAATTTACTTGAACACCTTTTGCGCTTTTAAGCACATCAGAAGTATTAAGCGTGCGGTGCAGGTTCAAATGAACCGAGCCATCCGTTAATTGCTTCAGCACATCTAAACCTGCCTGAAACTCCTTTTCCATTCCGTGTAGAATGAAATCGTTGTCAGCAGCAAGCGGTGCGCTATCAAAGCCCGAAACGTAAATCGCGGTTGGGTTATCTTCTGGTCTTGCAACGGTTCCGAACGGACGTCTTTTGATGAATGCCCAAAGGCATTGGTCCATCAAACGTTTTTTAACGTCCTCTCTGCTCATTGCGTTCGCATCGACCGCAGGAAAATCAGCGTAACGCGTTTCCTTGTCTCCCTCTATCTTAATGCCCAGAATCTTTCTCTTGGCACCTCGAACAACTTCAAGAACTTTTCCACTTACAGGAGAACCAACTTTTACGTCAGGATACTCCTTATTGAAGAATAATGGCGAACCCGCCAAAACCTCTGCTCCTTCTTTTACGATGAGCTTAGGCGTAAAATTCTTAAAGTCGGTAGGCTTAACTAGAAACGTGTCGGATCTATCTGCGTTACCAAATACTTTGTCGGCCTCACCCTTTAGAGGAATGTTTAGGCCTTTCTTGATCTTGATGTCTTTTGACATGTTTTACTCGGATATCTCGTCCTTAAAATCGCGGCAAATTTAAGAGAAACCCGTACGCCATCTTACGTTTAAATGACACCTATTCAATTTAGAATCATTCTAAATAAAACTAACGTAACTGTAAGAATTACATTGGGCGTTACCGTTGTTCTTTATCATGTCATTTCGAGTGACTTTTGGTAACAAAATCGTATCGAGAAATCTTGCAATTAAAAAAAGCACAAATCCAAGAAGGCACGGTCGGATCTTCCTCTCCTACTCCGCGCTTGCCCTGAAGCTCTCGAAGGGCGGGGTAACCGTTACAACCCCTAACGCGGCTCATTCCGAAACCTCAAGCCGTCATTGCGAATCTGTAAGACGAAGCAACCGACCAACGGGAGCTTCCCCGTCACTTCGAGTAATTCTACCGTAGGAGAATTGTATCGAGAAGTCTTGACTACTTTCTAACGGTTGTCGATACAATCCGATAAAAACCAGAACACTCGAACTGACATTAACTAAATGGCAAATTAATTTGAACATGGAATAAACATTGCTTGTTGCAGTTAAGATTAACTTTGGCCGCCCATGCGAAATCTCGTTTTATTCATCTTATGTTTTCAGATTATCGGTTTGTCTTTCGCGCAAGCACAAGAAGAAGATGAAGGAGACGATTACTTCGATGATACTTTCCTACGTTTCGAAGACCGCACGTATCAAGAATCTATTAAAACGGTGCAGCTCAACATCACCAATGTTCCCTTGAGTTTGCCTGTTATCCCACTATCTGGCGGTCAGCAATTAACGCTTCAGTTTGATGACCTCGGTTCTGATTATGAAGATTACACCTACACGGTTATTCATTGCGATAGAAACTGGGAGCCAACAGATATACCACAACCAGAATACATAGATGGTTTCCTAGAAGAGAACATCATGAATTATGATTTCTCTTTCAATACCGTTCAACAGTTTATTCATTACTCGTTTACCATTCCAAACACCAATTTTAGGCTCAAGCTTTCTGGCAATTACTTGCTGTTGGTTTACAAAGACTTTGACCGCGAAAAGCCAATGATCACTAGACGTTTCCGTATTTATGAAGACTTGGTTGACATTAATGCGCAGGTGCGAATTCCTATGGTGATTAACAAACGCCAAACGCACCACCAGATAGATGTTACGATAGACCATCCGCAGTTTGATATCAGAAACCCAATTGGAGATTTGAGCCTGCACATTCAGCAGAATTACCGTTGGGATAACATCAAAACAGAAATGAAGCCCATCTTCATTCGTAACGGAGAGATTATTTACGACAACATGGGCGATGTGCTTTTTGAAGGCAGCAACGAATACCGCTGGATAGACACGAGGAGTCTGCGCTATCAAAACGAAAGGACTGACAACATTTGGTTTGATAAAGATTCGATGAAGAATCATGTCTTCCTCACAGTTGATAAACCGTTTAGCAAAAGCTCTTATCAGCGCGTGCCAGATGTAAATGGTGCCTTTAGCATTGGCATTAGAGAAGGCAACGACCCTAACCGAGATGCTGATTATGCTTATGTGCATTTCAGACTTAAATACCCAGAACCAATTATGGATGGCGGCCTATACATATATGGTGGCCTTACCGAATGGCAGGTAAAACCAGAACACCGACTGGAGTACAATCCGCGAGATAGAATGTATGAGGGAACCATGTATTTGAAGCAAGGGTATTACAACTACCAATACCTCTATTTAAGAGATGGAGAAACGGCAGGAGAGACAGAATTAACGGAAGGTTCTTTCCGCGATGCACGACAGATTTACACCTTCTATGTTTACCATCAACAAATGGGAGATCGCTACGACAGACTCATTGGCCACGACATTATTTCTTCGATTTTTTAGGCCATTCTTTTCCGTCTGTTTTTTAAATCTTCATCAATTATTAACGCTTTTCGGCAACGCATGTCAGAAATGATCGTTTATTTGTGGTAGCAATTAGCGTTATGACACAAGTAAGTAAGGGCATAAAAATCACAACCCGAGTTCGGTTCAAGAAGGAATATTCTGAACCAGACAAGAATTACTTCGTGTTCTTTTACCGTATTACCATTGAGAATGACAACGAGTTTGAAGTTCAATTACTCAGACGCCATTGGGATATTTTTGACAGTAACGGAATTAAAACCGTTGTAGAAGGCGAAGGTGTTGTTGGCGAAAAGCCCGTGCTTGCCCCTGGCGAGATGTTCTCTTATGAAAGTGCCTGTAATCTAGAATCTGGCATGGGAAGAATGGGTGGCTACTACGAAATGATGAAATCCGAAAACGGAGAAATCTTTCAAGTGGAAATTCCTGAGTTTACGATGGAGGTTCCTTATATGCTGAATTGAAGTGAAAAGCGAATAGTGACCAGCGAATAGTATATCGCTAGAATTCGAACATTTCATTCAAAGCCATATTCGCCTAATTCAGCATGGCTGCAATGCTTAACTCGGCTTCACTTCTGTCCTTATTAAATTAAGTTCTATTCACTTTTCGCTGTTCACTTTTCGCTATGTACTTTCGCGGTTCAAATTGAATATTTAGAGCCATGTCGAAAGGATTTTATAACGTACCAAAAGCAGTAAACGAACCTATTCTAAACTACGCTCCGGGAAGTTCGGAAAAAGCAGATGTTAAGAAAGCGTACAAGGAAATGAGCAGTCGCGAGATTGACGCTCCTATGTACATCGGAGGAAAAGAAGTTCGCACCAACGAATTGGTTCGAATGGCTCCACCACACAATCACAAGCATACGCTTGGTCATTTTCATAGAGGAACAGAAGAACATGTTCAAATGGCGATTGATGCGGCTTTAGAAGCCAAAGAAAAATGGGCAAACTTGAGCTGGGAGCACAGAGCTTCTATCTTCTTGAAAGCAGCCGATTTACTAGCTGGCCCGTACAGAGCAAGAATGAACGCGGCAACTATGCTTGCGCAGAGCAAGAACGTTTATCAAGCAGAAATTGATGCTGTTTGCGAATACGCGGATTTCCTTCGATTCAACGTTGAATTTATGACGGACATCTACAAGCAACAACCACCTTATTCTCCTGCTCCAACTTGGAACAGATTAGAGCAACGTCCGCTAGAAGGTTTTGTGTTTGCACTTACACCGTTCAATTTTACCTCTATTGCAGGAAACTTGGCTGCGGCACCTGCGCTTATGGGTAACACGGTTGTTTGGAAACCAGCAGACACGCAAGTTTATTCGGCACAAATTCTAATGGAGATTTTCCAAGAAGCTGGACTTCCTGATGGCGTAATCAACTTAGTTTACGTTAGAGGACCAGTTGCTGGAGATGTGATTTTCAAGCACAAGGATTTTGCTGGAATTCACTTTACGGGTTCAACAGGCGTTTTCCAGAACATTTGGAAAACAATTGGCGAGAACATTCAAAACTACAAGAGTTACCCTAGAATTGTTGGAGAAACTGGAGGCAAGGATTTCATTATTGCCCATCCATCTTCAGACGCAAAAGAGGTTGCAACCGCAATGGTTCGTGGTGCATTTGAGTTCCAAGGACAAAAGTGTTCTGCGGCTTCTCGTTGCTACATCCCTTCAAACATTTGGAACGATGTAAAAGAATTCTGTATCGCAGATTTGAAGACCATCACAATGGGAGACCCTGAAAACTTCTCTCACTTTGTAAACGCAGTAATTAACGAGAAGTCTTTCGATAAAATTGCCAACTACATTGATACAGCTAAAGCTGACGGTCAGAATATTGTTGCTGGCGGTGGCCACGATAAGAGCAAAGGTTATTTCGTTGAGCCAACAATCATTGAAGCTAACGACCCGAAATACACGACAATGTGTGAAGAGATTTTCGGCCCTGTACTTACTGTTTACGTTTATGACGAGAACAAATGGGAAGAAACACTTGACTTAGTTGACCAAACTTCTCCGTACGCACTTACAGGTGCTATCTTCTCAAAAGACCGTTACGCTATAGAAAGCGGCATGAAGAAGTTGGAGAATTGCGCTGGTAACTTCTACATAAACGACAAGCCAACAGGCGCTGTTGTTGGTCAGCAACCGTTTGGTGGCGCCAGAGGTTCTGGTACAAACGATAAAGCTGGTTCTCTGATTAACCTGCAAAGATGGGTTTCTCCAAGAACGATTAAGGAGAACTTTGTATCACCTACTGATTACAGATACCCTTTCTTAGGAGAGAGCTAAGTCAATAAACAATTGAATGTTTACAAAGCCGTTCCACGATAAGCTAGTTTTATCGTAGAACGGCTTTACTTTTATCACGCAATGCAAAAGTTGAAAGACATCAGTCTCACAGTTTATCCTTACATCAAGAATAAATTCATTTTTACAAGCCTCCTATTTTTGGTTTGGATGACTTTCTTCGACCAAAATAATTTCATTTCTCAAGTTCAGGATAGAATTAAATTGGGCGAACTGGAAGATCACCGTGACCAGTTATCTGCTGAGATTAAAGAAAGTACCGAAGATCTTAAGGTGCTTCAGCACAATCAAGAGCTTCTCGAAAAGTTCGCGCGTGAGCGCTACCTCATGAAAAAGGAAAACGAAGATATTTTTGTCTTTGCAGTTGAGGAGGAGTAACTAATTTCCCGCATGGATTTATTGAAACAACTCTGCGCCATTCGTGGTGTAAGTGGAGACGAACGTGCCGTAACAGATTTCGTTCTAAAATACATTGGCGAAACCGAGAAAAACTGGAAGGTAAAACCCAAGGTTATTCATGGTGATGAGTTTCATGAGAACATCATTCTTGTATTTGGAAAAAAACCTCGGACAGCCATTTTCGCGCATCTAGATAGTATTGGTT
>JBLHEU010000167.1:0-6820 GCA_047614525.1 Bacteroidia bacterium
AAATCCGTTATTCTCATTCGTCTGGAATTTGCCAGTAAGTTTTAGGTTGATAAAGTCTGATGGTTCCAAAACCTTGTAGGTCTTTTCCCAGACCTCAGGCATTTCATTCTTTATCAATAACATGTGGCTGCTTGCATCTACACCAAGCAGAATTGGTGGAATGCCTACTGAATAAAGCCATCGCACTAGCTTGAAAACATTGTACCCCAAAATGGAAGGAAACCCACCCATTACTTTACTGATGTGCTTACTGGCGCGTGAATCTTCCCACATAATGCAGTTATGCACGGCATTCCCTTCTCTATCTACCGGAATAGAACTGAAATATTGAGCACAATTACCGATGGCTACTATGCGATTGGCCGTTCCAGACTCTTCAATCACCTCTTTGGAAAGTCGCAAGATTTGAGTCCACCATTCTTCAGCATCTTGCTCTACTCCATCGCCACCTTCGACATAAATACTCTTGAACACACCTGACCGAGTTGCAAGAATATCCCCGCTCTCATTTACAATTGAAATTTTCGGCCCACTTGAACCTAGGTCAATGGAGAGTACGCATTTAGAACTAGAATCAATCATGGGGTTGGAAATGAAGAATTAGAAAGGATACGTGCTCTGCGTTACATCCGTGTAAGCGGTAAGCATAGGCATATACAGGGATGGGTCAACTTCCTGTCCAGCACCACCATACATAGCAGCTGATTTTGGATCTCCTTTCTGAACTTTAGCATACTCCACACCTGCCCTCAAGTCTCTATCAAATTCCTCAACGATATTCGGATTAGTAATCTGAGGTCCTGTGATACAGAAGTGAAATCCGTTTGGATGCTGCTGACCGTTCATTCGCCACTCTTTTGTTTTCAAATAATCATTCACATGGTAAATATTGAATTCATCAGAACCAACGGCTGTCATGAACAAAGAATCTCCAAACAATTTTAATTCTGGAATAGCTCGCACTACGTTTTTTAAACGCAGATTCACGTCAAAAATCCGCTTAGCGCGATTCATATAACCTTCTTTACCATAGTGCATCATAGCTGCCCATGTGGCTGCAAACAATCCTCCTGACTTACTGCCATTGAAGCCCGTAGAAACGTACACTCCACCCGGCCAATCAATCTCGGCTGAATATTGATAACGTCTCAGTTTTTCGTTACTGAACAGAACGGTAGAAGTCCCCTTGAGGGCATAACCATACTTGTGTGTATCGGAAGAAATTGCTGTAACCCCAGGCAGACGAAAATCGAATACTGGGCACTCAATACCCAGCGGTTGAGCCCATGCGAGTATGAAACCACCAAGACAACCATCTACATGCAGCCCAATTTTGTGTTTTACAGCAAGGGCTGAGAGTTTTTCTAGCGGATCGATAATGCCGTGGCCGTAGTTTCCAGCCGAACCAATTAGCATAACCGTGTTAGATGTGATTTTGCTTTCCATGTCGGCCACATCAGCTTCAAAGTTCTCGTCAACCTTGGCAACAACTGCTTTCATATTAAGATAGTGTGCAGCTTTAAAGAAAGCTGGATGTGCCGAAGTCGCAAGTACAATCTCAGGTTGTGTGATGTTTTTCTGATCTGCTCCCCACTCTCTATGCGCATACACAGATTGAAAGATGCTGTCGGTACCACCAGTTGTAAGTGAACCGCATGCTTTTTCATCTGGGTTCCGCTTATTCACCGCATAGCCATTGAAAACATCGAGAGTCATTGCAAGAATCTCCCCTTCATACTTGGTAAGCGAAGGACAAACATCCCGTTGAATGGAATTGACCTGAGAATAATATCCAAAAGCCTCATTCAAAAAATCGTAGTGATCTTGGTCGCCATGATAAAATGAGCCGGAAATCTTTCCGCCCTTCCAAGGTGCACTTTCCAACGTGTGCATTTCCTTAATCTGCCCGAGGACTTCTTCCTTAGACATCGACTTTTCAGGCATCTTGCTATTCACTGCATACTTTTCCCGATAAGGAAAAAGTGAGTCCACCATTTCGGAATCGTTACGCATCTCACTCATTACCAAATCAATCTTTTTATCGTCACTCATGCTGCGCTGAACAGCTCTTGCTACCGATGGAAGGTGCTTGATTACCTTCTTTTCCAAATACTTCGCGAAGCCCATTTTATGTCTATGTAATTAGTCTGAAACTAGTCCTGAATTCAACCACTGCATTAGCCACCTCATTCTATAGAATGCTCAACGACTAATCGGAGGCATAACCATTGCAGAAATCAATACAGGTTTTGAACGATTCCCAAGTTACTGAATGCAATGCAAAATAGTATGCATGCATCGTATTTTGGAGAAGTTGAAACTAAATCAGCGCGGTTTTCAGCGCAAAACGGACCAATTCCGTAGTGGAGTTTACCTTGAGTTTCTTGAAGATATTCTTGCGATGTGTATTGATGGTATGAACCGACAAACACATTTTGTCTGCAACCTGTGCGGCTGTTAAACCTTGCGCTACGTATTCAACTACTTCAATTTCTCTGACAGAAAGAGATGTTGGCGAACAGTCTAATCCAGCACCTTCAATTTTGGATTCTGTAACCACATCTAAAATTCTGTTGCAATAGAACTTCTCCCCTTTTGCAGTTGCTTTTACAGCATCTAGAATTTCAGCTTCGCTACATTCTTTTGAGAGAAGCCCTTTAATTGGCTGTCTGATAATACGATTAACCGTGGCAGCATCTGTATGAGCAGATATGACCAACACGTTGGTATCTGGCGCTACGCGAAAGACCTTTTGTAAATCTTTGAACGAAATGTGATCGGCATGATCGTAATCAAATACAAGAAGGTCGAGGTTGTTTTTCAACAGCTTCGGAATTTCTTTTCCGTAAGTGCATTCGCCAGCGAGCGTAATCTGCTTATCTCGCGATAGGACGTACTTCAACCCTTCTCTTACCACAAAATGGGCATCTGCTATTCCTACACGTATCTCGCTCATTATTTAGACTGATTCTAAACAAGCGCAAAGTAACGCGCTAGGTTCCAACAAAACAAGAAGGAAATTGTAATTACTTTCCAGCATCAAACGCTGCAATTCCATCATCTAACCATTTCACATACTTCTCGATATCTGGGTCATACGATGCTGGGCCTCCAAGTTGTTTTTCATCGTGATCTAACAAAACATAGTATGGTTGCGAATTGGTTCCGAAACGTTTTGCTTGAAAATAGCTCCATTTATTACCAACAGTTCTAAGTTTCTTCGTTTTTGTACCGATGGTAACCTCAATTTGCTCTTCTTTTGGTAGGTCTAGTTTCTCATCAACGTATAATGAGATTAACACATAATCCTCTCTCAGCTTTTGAAGTACTCTCGGATCGCTCCAAACTTGTTCTTCCATTTTTCGGCAGTTTACACAGGCCCAACCCGTAAAGTCTAACAAGATTGGCTTGCCCGATTCTTGAGCGTAGGCTAATCCTTCTTCATAGTCGTGAAAACAAGCTAGGCCATGCGGACAGTGCTCTGGTTCTCCGACCACTTCCCCACTTGCTGATAGTGTTACCGCAGCTGCAGCAGTTCCTCCTCCAAAGCCATTCGGACTTTCGCTATAGAAGTTTGGAGGCGGAAAACCACTTATGATTTTAAGTGGTGCTCCCCACAATCCTGGGATAAGGTAAATGGTAAAAACCAAAACAAGTAGGCCAAACAAGTATCTGGGAATAGAAAGATTACCGACAGGACTATCATGCGGGAATTTTATGAACCCGAATAGGTATAGAGCCAGCGTTCCAAAAATTGCAATCCAGATGGCTAAGAACAGTTCTCTCTGAAGATATCCACCTTGCATAACTAAATCGGCATTACTTAAGAATTTGAATGCCAACGCCAATTCCAGAAGGCCTAAAACTACTTTTACTGAGTTCAACCAACCACCAGATTTGGGCATTGAATTCAGCCAACCAGGGAAGGCAGCAAACAAACCAAAAGGAAGCGCTAAAGCAACACTAAAGCCCGTCATTCCCATAATAGGGCCCATTACACCACCATTAACAGCGGCTTCTACCAGCAAGGTTCCAATGATTGGCCCTGTGCAAGAGAAAGACACCAATGAAAGTGTAAATGCCATGAAGAATATACCGATAATTCCACCCTTATCTGAAGCTTGGTCCGCCTTGTTTACCCATGAGCTTGGAAGAGTTATCTCAAACGCTCCGAGGAAGGAAATTGCAAAGACAACTAACATCACAAAGAAGAACAGGTTAAACCACACATTTGTGCTTAAAGCGTTTAACGCATCGGGTCCAAATGTGTAAGAAACTCCAAATCCTAATCCAACATAAATTATGATGATAAACAGTCCGTACAAGAGGGCATTTGATATTCCCCTAGCGCGAGTTTTACTTTGCTTGGTAAAGAATGAAACCGTCAACGGAATCATCGGGAATACGCATGGCGTTAGCAAGGCAAGTAATCCTCCAAGAAACCCAGCTATAAAAATCCCTATCCAAGACTTATCAGAACCAACAGGCGATTCAGAAGCTGGCGCTCCGGTAATCTTAAATTCAAAATCAACCCATTCTGGCGCAAGACATTTTTCATCATCGCAAGCCATGAAATTGAGGGCTCCCTTAATATAGCCGTCAACTTCTGTAAGCTTCACTTTTTGTGTAAACGTTACTTGATTTTCGAACCAAGAAAGTTCTTCTTCATTAACTGGGTCGAACTGAGTAATTGGCTCAGGCTCTAAAACCTTTCCTACCAATTCAATTCCTTTTAGCGTATCAAACTCAAACACTGTTGCTTGCGTCATTGTCTCTGCTGGCAAATGCATAGAATACACATGCCAATGCTCATCAATGGTAGCGCTGAACTGTAATTCGTACTCTCCATCACCCAAATCTTTATGGTTGAATGTCCATCTAACAGGCTCAAAAATCTGAGACTCCTGATTATGACCTTGCTCTGAAGGTGTGGTATCTACACCTGCTCCTACTGGCAAATTGAACTCAAATTCGAGATAATCAGGTGGAAGACAACGCTCGTTATTACAAACCATAAATTCCAACTCTCCAGAAATAGAAGTAGCTGAATTTGAAATTTTGACTCTCTGAACAAAATCGGCCTGATCTTCAAAGTATTTGAGTTCCATTCCGAAGTTTTCATCCATTTCCTTATGGCCTTCGCCCTCAGAAACTTCACCAACCAATTCGGCACCGCCTAATTCTTGAAAAGTGAAAGAAGTTGGAATTGGACCATCACCATCAATTTCTTGTGCATATAAATGCCAGCCACTTTCAATTGATGCTGTGAAGATCAATTCAGCCTCAGTTTCGCTAATTCTTTCGGCCTTAAAAGACCAGTCTACAGGGTCGAAAATTTGAGCAAAAGCTCCTGAAACTGCTGTTACTGCAATAAGCAGCGAAATAATTATTCTGCGCATTCTAGCTAATATTGTGACTGAACCTTGCCCTAAAGTAGGGATACAAATATCTCTTCTACTATGAGGTGGTGTGTCTTGTTTCAGACCGAGCTTTAGAATTCTACTTCTTCCGCACCCTTTAGTCCTAAATAATTTCTAATTCCCAAAGTAGTCAAATACAAAATTGGTGTGTCTAAAGCAGCAACAATCACTTTGAATAGCCATCCTGCAAAAACGAGACTCCCAAATCTTTCCCAATCTATTACACCCGCAAAACAAAGCAAGCTAACAACCACAGACGTATCAACTAACTGTGAGGTCATGGTTGAGAAGTTATTTCGCAGCCACAAATGTTTTCCTTTTGTAATTCGCTTCCAAAAATGAAATAATCGAATATCAATGTATTGAGCAGCCAAATAAGCTGTCATTGAAGCACCAACGGAAACGGTGGTTAAACCAAACACTTTGGTGAAATCAGAATCAGTTACGGGAGACCAGTTTGTTGCTGGGACCATATCAGCAATGGTAACCACACCAAGTACAAAAACACTTGAAACCAATCCAGCCAACACTACTCTATTGGCTCTTTTAGCTCCCCATATTTCAGAGATTAAATCGGTAACGAGAAAAGTTATAGGATAAGGAAGTATTCCAACAGATATTTCGAAGGTGTATAATCCAAAAGCATCCCACGTAAAAAACTTTTGAAAGATGAGGTTGCAGGAAACAAGGGAAGCAATGAAAATTCCACCTAGAATTAGGTAGATAAGATCAGCCTGCTTCTGTTTGTCTGCTGTTAGTTGCATCCTGCAATTTACCAACTACCGCCAGCTCCGCCACCTCCAAAACTACCGCCTCCAAATCCGCCAAAACCACCTCCGCCAGAGAAACCTCCGCTACCTCCAGAAAAGCTTGAATAAGAACCTCCGTGGCTTCGGCCAGAACTATTGAGTAACATCCAAGCTGCCCAAAAGCCCATGCTATTAACACGAGAATAATCACGAACCTGTTTGGCTTTTATCAACCAGATAATGAAGAATGCGGCTATTATGAAGACAAAACTCCCCAAGGGAGGGGCGCTTTTAGAACCGCCTCCAGTTCCTTGGTATTCGCCTCGCGTGACTTGAATAATAGCATCGGACGCAGCAGATAAGCCGCCTGCATAATCGTTATTGCGGAAACGAGGTTTCATTTCGTTTTCAACGATGCGCTTACTCAAGGCATCGGTAAGTGTTCCTTCAAGACCGTAGCCTGTGGCAATCCACATTTTGTGGTCCTTCATACTTACCAAGATTAAGGCACCGTTGTCGGTTCCTGACTGACCAATTTCCCACTTCTCTGCTAACTGAAAAGCGTAACTGCCGATTTCATTTTCTTCAAGCGAATTAATGATTACGATGGCAATTTGAACTGAGCTTTCTTTATCGTAAGCGACAAGCTTT
>JBLHEU010000168.1:0-6818 GCA_047614525.1 Bacteroidia bacterium
TGTGTTCTGCTCTTAATTCTCCGCAAGTATGTGAACGATGCATTTGTGCTTGATTTTGAGCGCGCGAAGGTAAGAAAATCAACACCTTAGAAACCGTATTCATTTAGTTTCTTTGACGCATGCTTTTTAATTCCATAGACTTTGCAATTTTTCTGCCTGTCGTATTCCTGTTATACTGGTTTGCCCTAGGAGGAAAAAGGAGGCCTCAGAATTATCTACTTCTACTGGCCAGTTACGTCTTTTATGGTTGGTGGGATTGGAGGTTTCTCGGTTTAATGGCGTTTAGCACCGTGGTCGATTATCTCATTGGTCAGCGGCTAGGTAATACGCTTCAACCTAAGCAGCGCAAGCTTCTTTTAGGAGTCAGTTTAACGGCTAATTTGGGATTGCTTGGCTTCTTTAAGTATTACAATTTTTTTGTTGAGAGTTTTACGGAAGCGTTTACCTTTTTTGGAGTTGGTTTTTCGCTCAACTCGCTATCAATTGTACTTCCGGTTGGTATAAGTTTCTATACTTTTCAAACACTTAGCTATACACTGGATGTTTATCATAAGAGACTAAAACCCACCAAGGATTTTGTTGATTTTGCGGCATTTGTAAGCTTTTTTCCGCAGTTGGTTGCCGGGCCAATAGAACGAGCTACCCATCTAATAC
Organism: Bacteroidia bacterium; assembly: GCA_047614525.1. Lineage (GTDB taxonomy): Bacteria > Bacteroidota > Bacteroidia > UBA10329 > UBA10329 > UBA10329. The sequence continues at coordinate 655 of JBLHEU010000168.1, forward strand.
CGCAATTTGCTAGAGATAGAACCTTCAGCTACCCGTTGGCTGTAAATGGAATGAGGCAGATTCTTTGGGGCCTAGTAAAGAAAATGCTAATAGCTGATAACTGTTCGCAGTTCGCAAATCAAATATTTGATAACTACGCTGACCAATCTTCTTATATGCTAATACTCGGGGCGTTTTTCTTCTCGCTTCAGATTTACGGAGATTTCAGTGGCTATTCGGACATTGCCATCGGTGTTTCCAAACTTTTCGGGTTCAATCTTATGCAGAATTTTGCTTTTCCCTATTTCTCAAGAGATATGGCCGAGTTTTGGCGAAGGTGGCATATTTCGTTGTCAACATGGTTCAGAGACTATTTGTACATACCCTTAGGCGGAAGTAAGGGAGGGAGGTACATGCAGCTGCGCAATACGTTTATCATTTTTGCGGTAAGCGGATTTTGGCATGGTGCCAATTGGACATTTCTTTGCTGGGGTTTACTTAACGCGCTTTATTTTCTCCCGCTATTGTTTGCTGGCAAGAATCGAATTCATTTAGGCGTTGTGGCAGAAGGTAAACTCTTTCCAAGTTTGCGGGAATTGTGGGGGATGACCTCCACTTTCATTCTCACCATGTTTGCGTGGATTTTGTTCAGAGCAGAAAGTATGAGTCAGGCCGGCTCCTACATTTACAATCTGATAACTGGAATACATCATGTGCAGTACTTGAGCACAACCAAAGATTTTCTTGTAAATGAAGTCGGATTGGTTGTTCTTATGTTGATTGTTGGATTTACGATGATTGAATGGTTGGGACGCGAGGGTCAGTTTGCTATAGATTCGCTTCCAGATAAAGTTCCTAGACCAGTTCGCTGGAGCATTTATGTAGCCGCTATTCTGTTACTGGCATCTTATGGTGGCACCCAGCAAGAGTTCATTTACTTTCAATTTTAGATGAAATGAAACAATTCGTCACCAACGGCCTCTTTCTTTTCAGTTTGCTCTTAGTAGTAAACGGTTTCGGGAATTTATTAGTTCCAACAACCGAAGGAGACCCTGCGGTTGTACGTAAGCAAAAGGAAGTCATTGTTAAACCAAACAATTACAATCCAATTTTCATAGGCTCTAGCAGAACGTACAGACATATCGACCCAAATTTATTTGACAGTTTGATGAAGCAAGAAACGGGAGTTACGAGCTATAACTTGGGGTTGCCGGCCACATTTGCACCCGAGATTTTCTTCTGTTACGAACAAATGCTGGAGCAATTGAACCCAAACCGTCAGCGAACCATCATTATGGAACTACAAGAGGTAAACCTTTTGGCACCCAAGAATTTGAATTCGTTAAAAGGGACCTATTGGATTAATAATGAGTACCTGATTTTTTCAATTAAAGCTTTGTGGGCTTCGCCAAGAAGGCCTTTAGGGCATAAAGTGGTTGGCACTGGTACGTTCTTTATTGGTTGGTTTTTGAATCATTTCGGGTTCAATTATGTGACTGAAGTAAAGGCAGAAGCTATGGATCGAGAATCTTTAGAGGAAAACGGATTTTCATGCTTAGATGAGTCTATGGCCGACAAAGAATATTCAGCGTCTCTTTGGAAAAGGAGAAACGGTTTTTTAGCAGACACTACGCAGGTTGCCAAAAGAGCTTCTGGGCAACGCAAGGTGCAGGCCATCATTTCTGATGAAAAGGCTTCTGAAATTAATAATGTGTTGTTGAATAAACTCAACCAGCTCATTTCGTTATCAGCCGAGAAGAACGTGAACCTGATTTTTATATTACCCCCCAGATTGCCAAGCTATAAAACAGTACTTCCGTTAGGTTATGCATTGGGCAATCTTAGGTTTTTTGATTTAAGTTCTCCAGATTGCTATCCCGAATTATGGATGTTAGAGACATCGTTCGATGTTGCCCATATGAACTGTGATGGAGCATCCATTTACACTCAATCGCTTGTACAGCAATTGCAAGATGCAAAAATTCTTACCGAATGAAATCTCAACAAATGGACGGTGTTTTATCGGTTTTCTCTGACGAACATTTTATGAAGGAGGCGCTGAAAGAAGCGCAGAAGGCATTTGACCGAGATGAGGTGCCAGTAGGCGTAGTAGTTGTAGCCAACAAACGCATAATTGCCAGAGCGCATAACCTCACCGAAATGCTGAATGATGTAACCGCTCATGCAGAAATGCAGGCCATTACATCCGCTGCAGATTTTATTGGAGGCAAGTACCTAAAAGGATGTACGGTGTATGTTACACTTGAACCTTGTGTGATGTGCGCTGGAGCACTTTTCTGGAGCCAAGTAGACCAAGTTGTTTTTGGGGCAAGCGATGAAAAGCGTGGTTTCTCAACCGTTGGAGATTTGCTTCATCCCAAAACGAAAGTGAAAACAGGTGTTATGGCAAATGATTGTTCTGACTTACTAAAGCTGTTTTTTCAGAAGAAGAGGAAATAAAAAAGCCGCTCAGTTTCCCAAGCGGCTTTCAAATCAATGATTTCCGAGATTAATCGTTTGAAATATCAACGCTTAGGTTAACCACTTCAATTTCGTAAGGAAGTTTACTTAATCCTTCGTAGATGGTCTCTTTATCGCCAACAATGATGATGGCCATTTTACTGGCATCAATGTATTTAGCGGCTAAAGCGTCAACTTCTTCTTTCGTAAGGTTCTTAAGGATTTCGTTTTGCTTTTCGGTGTAATCACTTTCCAAGTCGTACTTAAGAATCGTATTCAAGAATCCAGTTTTCTGGTATCCTGCTTCATACTTTAAAGCATCTTTCTGTCCAATTGAACTCTTCAAGAAAGTAAGCTCTTCTTCGGTTACTCCGTTTTCTGAGAAGTTGTTGAATTGATCGATGAACTCAACAATAGAGCTATCAGTAGCTTCTCTTTTGAAAGCCCCGCCAGCTGTAAATGGTCCAACATGCTTGCTTCCGCGGAAGTAGGTGTATGAACCGTAGGTCCATCCTTTCTCTTCACGAAGTTTTTGCGTTAAACGACTGTTGAAGTTTCCACCCAAGTTGAAGTTCATCAACTTAGACTTGTAGAAGTCTCCAGTTACATCGTATGGCATAGAAAGATATCCCAACCTAACCTCAGATTGAGCTGCACCTGGCTTGTCAATCAAGTAGATTTTTGTTGCTCCAGCCTGTGGTGTTGCTGGCTCTTCTGGGTAAACCACCTCTGTCTTCTCCCAAGATTTAAGGAAATCAAGTTTTCCAAGGATTTCATCTTTTTCAATATCTCCTACAATTACAAGGTTAGAGATGTTTGGTGCGAAATGATTTTCGTAGAATTCCTGAACATCGGTAAGCGTTACCCCATCTAATGATTGGTCAGTCCCCATAGAAGAAGTGGCCATAATATGACCCTCTCCGTAAAGCACTTTATTGTATTGATTATTGGCCAATGTAGTTGGCTCGTTCACCTGATTAGCAATTGACTCCATTTGCTGGAATTTCAATCGGTTGTAATCATCTTCAGTGAATTTTGGTTTCATCATTACTTCTTCAAGCAATGCAAGTGTGGCATCAAGGTTCTTAACTAAAGAACTCATGTTTACAACGATTTCTTCTCCGCCAGAGTAAACACTAATTGAACTACCTAGCTTTTCTAGTTCTCCAGAAAGCTCTTCGGTAGAATAGCTCTGTGTCGTTCCAGCCATCATTGAACCAAATAGGCTCGCAATACCAGCTTTTGCTGGATCTTCATATCGGTGACCAGCCTTTAAGCCAATTCTTAGGTAAACTTTCGGGATTTCATCATTCTTTGCACCAATAACCGCTAGGCCGTTATCGAAAGATTCTTTCCAGTAATCTGGAATAGTGATAACTGGACTAGGGCCAGATGCAGGCTTAACACTTCTGTCAAATCCTTCTGCGTCTGCTCCTTTATTGTAAGTAAGGCCATCATATTGACCCATGTTTGCTTCAAGCGTTGTGTCTCTTGCGTAAACAAAGTTGTCTGCCTTGGCCAAGATTGGCGGCTGACCTTTTGGATATACACTAAGAATTACAGCTTTTTGGTCTTTTACGTATGTGTTGTAAACTCGCATAATGTCTTCCGCAGTAACGTCTAAATAACGCTGAAGGTCTTTTCCTGCGTAGTTAGGGTTGTTATGAACGTACTGGTATCTGGCTAGCGTAGTTGCTTTACCAGAAACGGTTTCTAAGCTAGAAATGGTCTGGCTTTCGAAAGATGACTTGAATCGCTTAAGATCATCTTCGTTAACACCTCTTTCTTCGAATTCTACTAAGGTTGCACGGATTCCTTCTTCCATTTCTACCAATGTTTTCCCTGGATAAGGAAGAACGGTTAACTGAAACTGACCAGCTAACTCTGCACATGGATGCGAAACTGATGCTTGAATGGCTACCTGACTTTTCTGGAAATTCTTATAGAACAAAGAGTTTTCACTTCCACCTAAAATATCTGAAAGAATATCAAGCGGAGCTTCATCAGCATGATAGTTAGGAACAGTAGGGTAAGAAAACTGTAACAACGGGAAACGGATATTATCTCCGTAAGAGATGTATCTGTCTTCCTCCAAAACCGAACGCTCAACTGATTGGTTTTCAACTTCAGCACCTCTTGGAATAGAACCATAATACTTCTTAGCCAATTCAAGAACTTCAGATGGATCAACATCTCCTGCAACAGTAAGAGCAGCATTGTTTGGTCCGTACCATCTTAGGAAGAAACGCTTAAGGTCGTCTAATTCAGCGGCATCAAGATCTTCTAAGTAACCAATTGTTGGCCAGTGGTAAGGATGATTCTGTGGGTACTGCGCCTGCATTACTTTCTCACCAACCAATCCGTAAGGACGGTTATCGTAGCTCTGTCCACGCTCGTTCTTTACGGTAGCGCGCTGTACTTCAAACTTCTCTTGAGTAACTGCATCAAGCAAGAATCCCATTCTGTCAGCTTCTAACCAAAGCGCTCTTTCAAGCTGATTGCTAGGAAGCGTTTCGAAGTAGTTTGTTCTGTCTTTGTTGGTTGTACCGTTAAGCGTACCGCCAGATTCGGAAACAGTTTTGAAATGCTCTTCATCAGCAACATTATCAGAACCTTGGAACATCATGTGCTCAAAGAAGTGGGCAAATCCAGAACGCAAAGGTTCTTCACGTGCTGAACCTACATGGTAAGTAACATCAACATGTACGATTGGGTCCGAGTGATCTTCATGAATAATGATTTGAAGACCGTTGTCTAGCTCATACTTTTCGTAAGGAATAGAAATGCCAGATTCGGCTTTTTCTACCTTCTCAATGAGCTTAATTCCTTCAGGAAGTTTGGTTTCTTTTGATTCCTGATTACAAGCTGCCAAGAAGGAAGTAATGACAGCTAACACTAATATTCGTTTCATTTTTGTCGGTTTTGAGAGCGGCAAATATAGAAAACCACTATTCCGCTAGTTCTATAGGTGTTGTAATATGTGTTAAAACTGTAACCAAATGTAAAATTGGGTTCAAACGAATTCCTTTTCTTCGCGGTTAAATTGCTCCTAATGAAAAAAACCAGTTTACTCCTCAGTTTGTTATTTGTGTTTGGTGCCATAACTATCTCGTCAGATGTGCTTGGTCAGAGAAAGACGGGTCGCTCAAAAAACGTTGATATGTATTTTGGCACGGCAATTAAGAAAACCCTCGGTAAGTCGATGGGCCAATTTCTCGTTTCCAATAAAAACGGATACGTTACACATAGCTTTTTCAATCAGCAGGAAATTTACACTGTTTATGATACCACTTTACAACCTATTGCTAACGAGAAGTTTGATAGACTGCAAAGTGATGATGCCTTTGTAAGAAAAGGTTTTATCCGACTAAAGGATAAAGCGGTTTTACTTACCGGCCAAACATTGCATTACGATAAAGCCAATGTGGTTTATTTATCTGCATTTGATGCGGAGAATTTGCAAACCGAGAAGCCCGAAGAAGTTTCTCGAGTTGTTGGAAATGGCTACCACCCAAACTTTAACAATAGCCATTTGAATTATGCGGTGTCTGAAGACCAAAGCAAGTTTGTGGTCTATTTTATCAAAGCCAGAAGGGCGGACAAAAAAGATGACGCAACCCCTCATTTCCAGTTCTTGGTTTTTGACGCTGATTTGAAAATGCTTTGGAAGCAGGATATAGCGTTTGAATCTGACGAGACTTATTTATTAGGCGGGAGCGATTGGC
>JBLHEU010000169.1:0-6738 GCA_047614525.1 Bacteroidia bacterium
ATTCCCAACCAACCAGCAACCATCAGATAAGCCATCAATTAAAAGCGCTCCAACATCAGTCGCAGAATATAGCTGAAAGGCATTTTCGCCAATGGCATAGGTGCGTTTTACAATAACCGGTGTCTGGCACTTTGCCTCTAACAATAAATGAATGGCTCTTCTTAACTCGGCAACGGCATTGGAATTTGTGGATTCCAAAACAACTACATCATTTGCAGAGAAAGAATGTATCAGCTCTTGAGTTAGTTGCGATAGTTGACAAAGAATAAAATTGAGCTTATCTGAACGTAATCCGCCATTGGCGTAATCTTTAGCTGAAATGAGAGGATAATGTCTCGGTTTTTTAGCTTGCCAAGCATCATAATCCTGAATTACTCCTAGCGTTCCAGGGATTTCAAAACCCAACTTGTTATCTCCAATAAACAGGAAGTCTGTTGCTTGGTCGGTAAGGTTCCACTTGTCTAATTCAACCGAATAGTTGCAACCAAAGGCAAACAGGTTAGCTGGTGTAATTTCTGCTTTGGAGGACAAGTCTGAAATAACTCTAGGAACGTTTGAACTACCAATATTCAGAACCTCCTTAGTAAGTCGCTTTTTGAATTGATATGCATCAATCAGATAATTCTGATAAGGTTCAATTGCCGTTTGGCCTGTAGCTCGGTTTTCATAGCGTTCAACCAATTGCCTAGCAACTGGCATTTCAAATTCTGGGTCCTCCGTAAGCGAAACACGTACAGTATCACCAAGACCATCTTCAAGTAAAGCCCCTATTCCAACAGCAGATTTTATTCTTCCATCTTCACCTTCTCCAGCTTCGGTTACGCCCAAGTGCAGCGGGTAATTCATATCATTCTCTAGCATGGTAGCCACAAGCATCCGATAGGCCTGAACCATTACTTGTGTGTTGCTTGCTTTCATCGACAAGATGATTTCATGGAAATCCAGTTCTCGGCAAATGCGAAGAAACTCCATGGCAGATTCAACCATGCCAAGCGGTGTATCTCCATATCTACTTAGAATACGGTCAGATAATGAACCATGGTTGGTGCCAATTCGCATAGCAGTGCCGTGCTCCTTACATATTTTCACCAACGGAACGAACCGTTCACGAATTCGTGCTAGCTCACTTTTGTAAGACTCATCGGTGTACTCTATATTCTCAAATTTCTTTTTGTCAGCATAATTCCCTGGGTTTACCCGAACCTTTTCTATGATGGTAGCGGCTATCTCAGCAGCATTAGGAGTAAAGTGGATATCAGCACAAATTGGTGTGTCATAACCTGCTTTTACAAGTTCAGATTTAATGTTGGCTAGGTTTTGTGCCTCTTTCTTACTTGGCGCGGTAATTCTTACCACCTCGCATCCGGCTTCAATCATCCGAATACTTTGGGCCACAGTAGCCGCAGTATCCATCGTGTCAGTGGTGGTCATTGATTGAATCCGAATTGGGTTTGAACCACCAATTCCAATCTTTCCAACCATAACTTCTCTGGTTTGGAAACGACTGTATTCCGTTAAGCTATTGCAGTATTTACGATGTGCCATTTGCGTGTGTTACCGCAAAATTAGCCAATCGTATTAGTCAATAAGACTAAACAATATTAATCAGCGAGAAATAAGAAGCTTATCTGAGTAAACGTGTCCTTCTTCTGTAATCACATCTACAAAATAGATTCCGTTTGGAAGACCAGAAACATCTAATGTGGTGCTTGAAGTGGCTCTAAGAAGCTCCTTTCCAGTAATGTTGTATACCACCGCTTGCAGAATTTTCACCGTCTTATCTAGATTATACCGAATACCTGTAATAGCAGGGTTTGGAGAGATAAAGGGCTCTCTAATTCTGGTAGGTTTATCCGCAATACCATTAGGTTCTACAAGTGTAACGGTTGTTGAATATGGATTAATCACTTCCTGCTCAGGTGAAACACCATCACCAATTCGTGGCCAAACTACTACAACGTTGTCTCCAATATTCAAATCGTCTTCGGTAGAAAATCGGTGTTGGGCCTGAATTGTATTGGGAGAATTTGGCCCCAAAAATCCGTTAGCGGCTTCTGCCATGTCAACTTCATAAAAGTTGCCGTTGTACTCTAGCTCAACAAATACGTTTCCCTGATAGAAAAGAGCACTGTTCATAGAAACGATAAGAAAGAAGTTGGCAGTATCTCCGTCTTCAATTGTAGCCGGTAATCCAATAATACTGTCAATCTCCATCTCATATACATTCTGAGCTTGAGATTGGCTAACCAGCATGCAGCCAGCTAAAACCACCGTAAAGAATTTTAATATCGACTTCATTTCCTGCATTGTTTACCCAAATGTAACTCGATGATTGTGAGAATGGTTTTATAAATTCGATATTTCTTACGCACTCAAATGGACACTCTAAATCAAATGATACTCGGCCTTAATAAGGAAGAGATTAGGTTTTACAAAATCTATTCTTCCCGAATAGCTAGTAATCAGCCAAGAAAAGACATTATACTCTTTGACATTATAAAGAAAGAACGGGATTTGTTTAACGAGGATGCCGCAAGCAGTAAACTATATCCTGATGGTAATAGGAACCCTTATTACCGTTTAAAGAATAGGCTAAAGTCTGAACTGTGCAAGAGTTTAATGGTTCAACATTTTGAGAATGAAGATGTAACTCAGGCCATTAACCTCTATAACCTAGCTCGTCATTATATGTCGAGAAACCTATTTCAGTTGGCTGAGCATTTTTTAGGTAAAGCCGAAAAGAGAGCGCTCGGAATAGAAAATCTTGAGCTGCTTGATTTGATTTACACTGAGTTTATTCGGCTCTCTCAAGAAATGCTCAACATTAACCCGGAAACTTACATCTTCAAGCGGCAAACAAATGAGTCTAAACTGAAGTCAATCCGCCAGATTGATGATGTACTTGCAACTGTAAAGTATAAGCTGAAGATTACTCAGAATTTCTCCCCAGTAGATAATCCGGTGGTTGATATGCTTCAAGAAACGGTTCAGAAGTTAACCGATAGTCAGGAGTTAAAGGGAAGTTCATCGCTGCGGTTTAAGGTTTATCAAGCGGCAAGCCAGATTCTTCTTTCCCAGCACGATTTTCCAAACCTTGAGGATTATCTACGCACAACTTATTCTGATTTTGAGAAGGAAAATCTCTTCAACAAAGGAAACCACCAAACTAAATTACAAATGTTAACCTATATGGTTAATGCGCTATTCAAGAATAATAAGTTGGAGGAATCCTTGGATTGGGCAGAGAAGCTGAAGCAAGGAATGGACGAGTTTGATGGCTTGCATTATGACCGTTTCATGTTCTTTTATTACAACTCATTGGTTATCAATTATTCTAAAATTGACATGCCAAAAGCCATTGCCATTCTACTCGAATTGGAAGACAACGAGAAACTGAAGAAAACCCCGTTCTATACTGTTTTCGTGTATTTAAATCTGTCCATTTTCTACTTCGACTTAGCGGACTATAGAGAATCAATCAAGCGATTAAATCAGCTTTATCATCATGAGAAGTTTGCCAGCACGGCAGACCCGCTACGGTTTAGAATTGCCATTTTAGAATTGCTGATACGAATTGAACTGGACGATACAGATTTCCTAGAGTATCGGATGAAGCAGATTAGAAAGGACTTTTCTGTTCATCTCGAAAATCAGGAAAATATACGAGAAAGTATGCTGCTAGGATTGGTCTCCGATATGTTCCTAAAAGGAATTTCGCCACGAGACGAAAGGCTTAAAGACCGAATCAAGCTGTTTACTAAAACAACTTCTTCAAGAAGCGAGGATGCCGAGTTGGTTAACTACAATCGATGGTTGAACGGCAAGCTAAAACAGAGAGCCTAACGGTAAACAGATGGTCGGTCGTGGTATTTTAGTTCTCCGGGTTTAGGGTAAAAGTGAATACTGTGTCGCTTCCATTGCGGGAAACTAGAAAGTCTAATTGGTTCTTTACTTTGGAAACGGAATCATTTAGCATCAAGTAATTGTAAAGTCCGCTCGAGTCAAAATTGTCAATTACTTCTTGCTCTAAACCTTGATAACTGCGAAGTACTAAAGTTCTATTAAAGTGATTATCAGTATCGTTAAATTTCCCAATAACCACGCCTTCAAATTCCATTTTTCTATACCAGTCGGTAAGGTTATCAGCCGAGCTCTCATCACCTCTATTAAATAGGATAATGAGTAAAATGAGGACAACTATGGATACGACCGCGTTTCTTACGGTAAAGTCAACCACGAGTCTGAGCGCTTAAAACTCGAACGTCTCCATAAACTTAGTGGTGTAAACGCCTTTGATGAAGTTTTCATCATCCATTAATTTACGATGGAATGGGATTGTGGTTTTGATTCCTTCGATCACAAACTCGTCTAGTGCTCTTCTCATCTTAGCAATTGCTTCTTCTCTGGTTTGAGCAACCGTAATAAGCTTAGCAATCATAGAATCGTAGTGGGGCGGAATGCAATAACCAGCATAAATATGCGAGTCAATTCTAACTCCATGACCACCTGGTGTGTGCAAAGTAGTAATGCATCCTGGGCTTGGACGGAAGCCATGAGCAGGGTCTTCTGCATTAATTCTGCACTCAATGGCGTGCATTTGAGGGAAGTAATGAGTTCCGGAAACGGGAATGCCAGCAGCTACTTTAATTTGTTCCCAAATGAGGTCGTAATTCACAACTTCCTCAGTAATTGGGTGCTCTACCTGAATCCGAGTGTTCATTTCCATGAAATAGAAATCACGATTCTTATCTACTAAAAACTCGACAGTTCCAGCCCCTTCATAATTGACCGCAGCAGCGGCTTTCAGAGCAGCTTCGCCCATTCTATCGCGCAATTCATCCGTCATAAACGGAGAAGGCGTTTCTTCCATCAATTTCTGATGACGTCTTTGAATGGAGCAATCTCTTTCAGAAAGGTGACAGTAATTCCCGTGCTGGTCACCAACAATTTGAATTTCTATATGACGTGGATCTTCAATGAATTTCTCCATATACATCCCATCATTTCCAAATGAAGCTGCTGCTTCTTGTCTGGCAGAATCCCATTGTTCTTCCATTACATCCTCAGACCAAACAACACGCATCCCTTTTCCACCACCTCCAGCGGTTGCTTTAATCATAACGGGGTACTTGACTTTCTTGGCCGATTTCTTCGCGTCAGCAAGGTCTTTTAAAAGCCCTTTTGAACCAGGAATGCACGGAACACCGGCTTGAATCATGGTGGCTTTAGCCGAAGCTTTATCGCCCATTCCTTCAATCATTTCTGGAGACGCACCAATAAACTTGATGCCGTGCTCGCCACAAATTCTTGAGAAGTTGGCGTTCTCCGAAAGGAAACCATATCCAGGGTGAATAGCATCAGCGTTGGTAATCTCGGCTGCGGCTATTATGCTTGGAATGTTCAGGTAACTCTGGGCACTTGGAGGTGGGCCAATACAAACCGCTTCATCAGCAAACCTTACGTGCAAGCTTTCTTTATCAGCAGTTGAATAAACAGCAACTGTACGAATATTCATTTCCTTGCACGTGCGAATAACACGCAAAGCAATTTCGCCCCGATTGGCTATTAGAATTTTCTTAAACACGATGAACGGGTTTTAGTGTGGCTCAATAAGGAACAATGGCTGATCGTATTCTACAGGGCTGGCATCATCAACCAACACCTTTACGATTTTCCCACTCACCTCAGATTCAATCTCATTAAAGAGCTTCATAGCTTCAATAATGCAAATAATATCTCCTTTTTTTACTTCATCCCCAACGTTAACAAAAGACGGTTTGTCAGGAGAAGAAGAGCGGTAAAATGTGCCAATCATTGGAGATTTTACATCATCATAATTTCCTGCATCATCTTGTGCTTCTGTTGGTGCAACTTCCGTGGTCGCTGAAGCAGGCTGTGCAACAGGTGCTGATGCAACTGGTGCAGGAACCGCTGGTACAGTTGCCTGAACAATTTGTACTTCTGGTTGACCACCTCTTTTGTAGGGGGGTGTTTTAATGTTGATTTTGAATCCTTTTGATTCAATTTCCACTTCGCTAATGCCCGATTTGGACACGAACTTTATTAGTTCTTGGATTTCCTTAACATCCATGTTGTTTCCTTTTATTGGTGGGTAAAGGTAAAAATTTTGACTATCGAGTTTAAGCCGATTCAGGTGTATCGTAAGCCCATTTCAAGTAAAGTGCTCCCCAGGTAAATCCTCCTCCAAAAGCACTTATAATTAGATTATCTCCTTTCTTCAGTTTTGATTCCCACTCGTGTAAACACAGCGGAATAGTTCCGTTAGTTGTGTTCCCGTACTTCATAATATTCAGCATTACCTTGCTCGGGTCTAATCCAATACGGTTAGCCGTAGCGTCAATAATGCGTTTGTTAGCCTGATGGGGCACTAGGTACGCAATATCATCACCTGTAAGATTGTTACGTTTCATAATCTCTTCCGAAACATCTGCCATTTTGGTAACCGCAAACTTGAAAACAGCAGCCCCTTCTTGGTGAACGTAATGTTCTCGTGCATCAACTGTTTCGTGGCTTGCTGGTCGAGCCGAGCCTCCAGCTTTTTGGTGCAAATGAACAGCACCTGCACCGTCTGTGTGTAATTGATGATCAAGTAGACCATTTCCATCCGTGCTTGGTTCCATTAGAACAGCTCCAGCGGCATCTCCAAAAATGATGCAAGTAGCCCTGTCTGTGTAGTCAACAATAGATGACATTTTATCAGAACCAATTACAACCACC
>JBLHEU010000170.1:0-6728 GCA_047614525.1 Bacteroidia bacterium
ACAAGCCAACCACCTTCTTGATCTTTATAGAATTGGAAGACAAGCCCAATTAGGCCTAAAAGCAGCGGCAACATGTAGTACTTGTTATGCGCTTTATTATTGGTAATTGTAATAGGGAGATTGTCTTGCGGGCCTAGAAAGAGTTCGTCAACGAAGGGAATACCCGAAATCCAGTTTCCTTTATTTATCTCGCCATGTCCTTGAACATCATTCTGCCGTCCAGCAAAATTCCAGAGGAAATAACGCATGTACATATGGCCAATTTGATAGCTCCAGAGGAAGGAGATGTTTTGTGCAGTAGTTGGTTTTTTATTCCCGCCTTTGGCGCCAGTCCAGCTTTTATACTCGGCAACATGATGCGCTTGGCTACTATACATTCTTGGAAAAAGGCCGCTTCGTTTAGAATCGTATTCAGCAATCGACTTCTTTCCTGAAACTTTGTAAGAATCTTCTGCCTGATAATAAACATCGGCACCGTCTTTTTTGCCTGTGTACTCTGCATTAAAATATTGCCCGTAAAACAGTGGGCGGTCTCCGTATTGTTCACGATTTAGGTAAGATTGAAGAGCAAAAACGTTATCTGGGTTACTCTCATCCATTGGCGGGTTTGCCATTGAACGAACTACTGTTAAGGTATAAGCCGAATACCCAATCAACAGCATCATTAAACTCAAAATGACCGTGTTTGCGGTGTACATTTTAAGCTTTCTGGTAAAATACAGACCGACCGTTATGCCAGCTACTAAAAGTGCACCGTAGAATAGCACACCTGAGTTGAAAGGCATTCCAAACCCGTTTACTAAAAGCAACTCAAACCAAGAAGCAACCTTAATGATGTAAGGAATTACCCCATACATGACAAAAACCAGAAGTAGCAAAGACAAGATGCCTGTAGTTACAAAGCCAATTGTGGTTGGTTTGTGCTTTCTGAAATAGTAAACGAACGTAAGGGCGGGTATGGCAAGCAAGTTCAAAAGGTGAACTCCAATAGACATACCGAACAATAAGGCGATAAGCACAATGTAGCGATCTGCATGCGGCTCGTCTGCAACGGTTTCCCATTTTAGAATAACCCAAAAAACAAGGGCCGTAAACATGGATGATAGGGCATAAACCTCACCCTCTACAGCTGAGAACCAAAAAGAATCTGAGAAAGTGAATGCCAATGCGCCAACAACCCCACTGCCCATAACAGCTAAAATGTTTCCCATATCGGTCTCATCTCCACCCTTACCAATAACCATTTTCTTGGCAAAGTGGGTTATAGACCAGAACAAGAATAAAATTGTAAAGGCACTTGCCATTGCAGACATGGTGTTTACCCATCTGGCAACTTGTGTTACATCATCTCCCGCAAACAATGAGAAGAGTCTGGCTAGCATTTGAAACATTGGTGCTCCCGGCTCGTGCCCAACCATGAGCTTGTAAGAAGCCGAAATGTATTCTCCGCAATCCCACCAGCTAGCAGTTGGCTCTATGGTGGAAACGTAAACGAATGATGCTGTTAAAAGCACAAGCCATCCAGTTATGTTATTAATCAACTTATACTTACTCATTGGGGCTGTTTTTAGCGATGCCGAATTTAGGAATATTACCACTAGGGACTGTAAAAACGAACGCAAAGTTGTTTGTGTCGGTGTTAAAAATTCTTACTTTTGCCGCCTAAATTGACCCATAGTGTAACTGGCAACACGTCTGTTTTTGGTACAGAAGAGTCTAGGTTCGAGCCCTAGTGGGTCAACAAGCAACGAGAAAAGCACTTCCATTTGGAGGTGCTTTTTTGATTGTAATGGTTTGTTTTGGTAAGCCACCGATACAAAAGCCAAAGGGTGGCGGAACACCTTTTTTATAAAAACACGAGCCACAATAGTGCTTTTTATTGCGGCAATCACGCTTTCAGACCAGTGCTGCGCCCAATCAAATAACACATCAGTTGTTGTAAACAAGTTGAGTTTTAACTTAAACCGTCTAGAAGTTTCTAAAGAAATTTTCAATGCTCTTGATTACAAAAAGAAGAAATCTAAACTGCTTTCAATTGCTGATTTTACGCTAGAACCTAACACGGTTTTTCTTTGCTGTACTAGAGGCAGCTACTGCTTTTACTTCAAGTTCTGAAAACCCGTGTAGTGTAAGCGGCTGGATATTAGATATTTTTGCCGCCAAATGAAGAACATTCGCAACTTCTGTATTATTGCCCACATTGACCATGGTAAAAGCACCTTGGCCGATCGCCTATTGCAGGTAACAGGAACCGTTTCTGATCGAGAGGCGCAAGCACAGGTTTTGGACGATATGGATCTTGAGCGTGAGCGAGGGATTACCATTAAAAGTCACGCCATTCAAATGGATTATGAGCAGGATGGTGAAAAGTACACTCTGAACTTAATCGATACTCCAGGACACGTAGATTTCTCTTACGAAGTTTCTAGAGCAATTGCAGCTTGCGAAGGCGCACTACTTATTGTAGATGCCGCGCAAGGAATTCAGGCACAGACCATTTCCAATCTTTATTTAGCATTGGATCATGATCTTGAGATTATTCCAGTTCTCAATAAAATTGATCTCGATAGCGCTAACCCCGAAGAAGTTAAAGACCAAATCGTAGATCTATTAGGTTGCGAAAGAGACTCTATTCTTGCCGCCAGTGGAAAAACAGGTGTTGGAGTACCCGATATGTTGAAGGCAATTGTAGCTAGAATTCCAGCCCCGGTTGGAGACCCAGAGGCTCCTTTGGAAGCGCTAATTTTTGACTCTGTTTTCAATTCGTTCCGAGGAATTATCGCCTATTTCAAGGTTGTAAACGGTACGATGTCTAAAGGCCAACAGGTAAAATTTGTTGCCACCGAAAAACAATATGGCGCTGAAGAAATTGGTATTCTTAAGTTAAAACCCTCTCCACAAAAGGAACTTAGAGCTGGAAATGTTGGTTATATCATTTCTGGTATTAAAACCGCCAAAGAGGTTAAAGTTGGAGATACGATTACCTCTGTAACAAACCCTTGTGAAACGGCCATTCAAGGTTTTGAAGATGTAAAGCCAATGGTATTTGCAGGGATTTATC
Organism: Bacteroidia bacterium; assembly: GCA_047614525.1. Taxonomy (GTDB): domain Bacteria; phylum Bacteroidota; class Bacteroidia; order UBA10329; family UBA10329; genus UBA10329. The sequence goes on from JBLHEU010000170.1 coordinate 3,062, forward strand.
CCGTTGATACCGAGGATTACGAAGAGCTGAGAACCAGTATGGACAAACTCCAACTGAACGATGCTTCTTTGACTTATGAGCCAGAAAGCTCTGCGGCTTTAGGTTTCGGGTTCCGTTGTGGTTTCTTGGGCATGTTGCACATGGAGATAATCCAAGAGCGGCTGGAACGTGAGTTTGGAATGACGGTAATTACTACTGTTCCCAACGTATCATATATCGCTCACACCAAAAAAGGTGAAGAGCTGATTGTAAACAACCCGTCTGATCTTCCTGAACCGAACTATATAGAATCTGTTGAAGAGCCTTACATAGCTGCGCAAATCATCAGCAAGTCTGAGTATGTCGGTGTAATTATGACATTATGTATTGAGAAGCGAGGAATTTTGAAGAACCAGATTTATCTGACTAGCGATAGAGTTGAGCTTCAATTTGAATTACCGCTAGGTGAAATTGTATTTGACTTTTACGATAAGCTAAAGTCCGTTTCTAGAGGATATGCATCTTTTGACTACCAGCCGCTTGACTATAAGACAAGTAGTTTGGTGAGAATAGATATTCTATTGAATGGCGACCCTGTGGATGCCCTTTCTGCGCTTATCCACAAAGACAATGCAGCCATTCTTGGTAAGAAAATTTGCTCTAAGCTGCGCGAATTGATTCCAAGACAGCAGTTTGATATTGCTATTCAGGCCGCAATTGGCGCGAAAATCATCTCTAGGGAAACTGTTAAAGCATTGAGAAAAGACGTTACCGCCAAATGTTATGGTGGCGATATCTCGCGTAAGCGTAAACTCCTTGACAAGCAGAAAAAGGGTAAGAAAAGAATGCGCCAAGTTGGGAATGTAGAAATTCCTCAATCCGCATTTATGGCAGTTCTTAAACTGGACTAATTATTCCTTGAGGGTAATTATTTCGTACCGAATATCATCGAGGTAAATATTCTCTTCGCCTTTACTCATAGGATACAGGATTAACGTGTGCGTAGAATCCTGAGCCACTGTTAGCGGAACTATATGTTCAACCTTTACCCACTGCTCTTTTTTACTGATTAGCTGACCTATGCCAACGTATTCGTGCGCATAATCTTGCTCCGTACCTCTATAAGAATATGCTACAGAAAGGTCAGGAAATGCTTCTTCTGACCATACCATTGCCGAAACGAAAAGCTGTTTATTTCCTTCTATTCCAAACGCTGAAACAGGAATGCCAAGGGTGCTTCCGTAGTTTGATTTGGAATTAACCAACGTACTCTTTTTCCCAGAATAAGCCATCTCAGTATTCAAACCCTGTTGGCCCCATTCCGTCCCTGCCTCAAGGTCTGATTGAAAAACTACTTTTTGGAGGATTACATTCTCAGCGGGCAATGTCAACTCCTGCTTGTCGCGATAGAAAATGCCATCATATTCTCGGCCTGTTTTCAAGAAAACCTCCCAATACCTGTCTTTATCCATTTCAACCCAATGCAAAATGAACTTTGAATATTGATATGTTTGAATGAGATTAACGGCAACAAAGACTAAGGAAAGAGAAACGACAACCCCTCTAAGCAGCTTGCTTAACTCCTGAAGTAAAAAGGCCAATCCAAATGCGAAAAATGGCAAGTACTCAATCATTGCACGATGACCGAAGCTTCCTCCGTAATACCAGTTCCACCAGCAAGAAATAACGTAAACAACTAGGCTGATAAACAACGCAAGCCACATCCCTTGCTTGGGTTTTTTAAAGAGATAAAACAGCAAGCCAATAGCACTTAAAAATGCCAATGGCGTGTAGACGAAAAAGCCCTTTTTGTAGCTAAATAATACGTTCAGAATTTCAGGGTCTGCAAAATTAAACCCCTCATTTTGATAAGACCAAACAAGTGGTTTGGCAACTTGAGCCATGTACATGAAAGACTGAAACATGAGCACACCAAAAACGAGTAAAACGCCAATGCTGAGCTTGGAAATTACTCCGCTCTTTGCTTTTAGTTTATCCCAAAGTGGTCCTAGACCGTCAGCAATAAAAGGAACACTAAAAATCACCAGTCCGTTTACGGGTCTAACAAGTACGATTAGTCCAAATGTTACTGAGGCCCAAATAAGGTCAGCTCTTGTAGAAAGGGTTAACCACCTATCTACCCGATACATGAACACGCACACCAACCCGAAGCTATAAACATGCGACATGCCCGGTTCTGCAATGGAATAATGAAATAGCCCGGTGGCAAAAAGAAGCAGCGTAACGGTAAGCAAGGAAATTGATTTGCTTATTCCTTTTGTCTCGAAGAAACGGGACAAATAGCACATCCCAACACCGGCATAAAACAAAGCAGAGAACATTATTCCCAACTGAAATGGGTCAGAATAACCATCAACAGGAAAACCCAAAAGCCACGCAAAAAGACATGTTATCAGGAAAAACGGAAGGATTAAAATGGCGGTCCCAGAATAGTATTTATTGATTCTGCCAAACTCTGACTGCACCGTAAAATCAGAACCACCACCATTGAAATACGTATCAGCGTAAGGCCTAATTACCTGTTCCCAATCGAAAGATTGTTCTATGAAGATGGCGATTAAATAACCGTAGTAGCCTTGAGCATCGGCATGAATTCTGCCGTACATGGCTTCATTATCAAACACACTACTTAAACTCAAAAGAGCCACAGCTGTTAAGCTTAATAGTATGACGCCCTTTCTCATTTTGCGTTAATGAAACTGATTTCAAGGTCATCGAAAAGCACTTCGGAACCGTCAGCTTTTATTGGGTAAATGACAAAATTATCTGTTGGGCTTCTTGGTGTTCCACAACGGAATAAAGAGGTTGCCAAACTCCAGTTACTTGTGCCATCAAACTGAGGACGCAGCGGTTTTTTCTGCCAGTAATAGCCAGCCCCAGTACTATCCTCTAAGCTGCACACAAATGAAATGTCTGAATAACGAGAATCCGAATTCACCCAACCGGTAATCCTTACGTTATTTAGTTCAAACCCGATTTCCGAAACGGGCTTTCTCAGGGTCGGACCATAACCGTCTTTAGCTGTCATCATTGCAATTCTACCCTCACCAATTGGGTCATTTATTAATTGACTTTCATTTCCCCAACCCAAGTCGGATTCAAAGTCATGTTTTATCAATAGGCTGTCAATTCCTTCGTAAGAATCTTGTCCTTCATAACCAGAGTAATACCACGCCAAGTCGTCTCCAGTTCTCAAAAACAAGTTCCAATACTTGGCTTTGGTCATATTATCAAACGTAATAATGTGCTTGTTATACTGATACGTCTGAATCAATTGAATAGGAACAAAAAACAACACCAACGCCACCAACCATTTGGGATGAACAAAGTCAAGACAGTAGTTAAAAATAGCGGCTAAGCCAATGGCAAAAAACGGGTAATATTCAATAAAAGCCCTGTGCCCGTATGAGCCTCCGTAATACCACATCCACCAAGAAGCAATTATCCAAGTAGTGACGATAAGAAAGACGGTTAACCATATAAAACGGCCCTTGTTTTTGACTATTCCTATTGCTAACCCAATCAGGGACAAGAATAATGCGGGGCAATAGATGAACAGCCCTTTCCGATAACTGAACAGCACATTATATAGCTCGGGATTAAGGAAATCGAAGCCTTCTCCACCGTAAGACCAAACTATTGGACTTCCTGTTTGGATTAGGTAGGA
>JBLHEU010000171.1:0-6702 GCA_047614525.1 Bacteroidia bacterium
ATTTCCGAGGATTCTGATGCCATTAATGGACAAAATCTCATCACCTGTTTTCATCTTGGCTCTATCTGCAATTGAACCAGGGGCTATATCCGTGATTCTTGCAGAACGCCCTTGGATATAATCGACTTTAAAGCCAAAACGATTTTCGAAATAGAGTCTAGAGCGCACGTTCTTTATCTCCAACCCTACGTAAGACAAATGCTCTTGTAGGTCTTTCTCAATATCCTTGGTTCCGTAGTAATAGTTCTTGAAAAAATCCGCGTAAGACCTTCCTCCTATTTCCTCAACCGCATGCTGATAATCAGCTTCAGTGTATCCTTTGCCAGCTTTTCCGAACTTATCATAAAGCAGACGCATTACAGTAAGAATACCACACTTGTTTTGTGTCTCTTTTAATAGCGACAAATCAAGCATCATGGCAAGTAAAGCGCCTTCATTGTAAATAGAGGTTTTCCTATCCGGAATACCTTTCTGATAACCATCTAACCACGTATCAAACGAACTATCTGCTACAGATAGATTTAGGCGGCCGTAGTTATGGAAATGGCGCTGGAATAATTGATGGATGTTTCTAAAAAATTCGGCCTCGCTAACGCAACCAGCTTGGTAGAGGAACAAGTCGCCAGCATAGGTTGTAATGCCTTCTGCAACGTAACCTAACTTGGTATAATTCTCTTTGGTGTAATCGTAAGGTTGCATCTCAATCGGACGCAAAGCTTTTACATTCCAAGTATGGAATAACTCGTGAGAAGACACGCCCAACAGCTCATCGTACAACACAGGTTTAAGCACATCATAACTTGGGCCGAGTGTGATAACGGTTGAGTTACAATGTTCTACTCCGTGATAGGTTTTATAGGTTCTAATTTGAATAAGGAAATGGTATTCTGGAACAGGGAAACCGCCCATTACATCCATTTGCTCTTTGGTAAACTTCTTAAAATCCTTGGTAAGTCTTTCCCAATCTGCTTTGAACTCTCCCTCAAACCAAAGATGAAATTTCACATCAGCAACCTCATACATTTCGTGCTGCAAACCGCCACTTGCAATGAAAGGGCAGTCAGCTAACTCATGAAAGTCTTTAACGGAAAACGTGTGTTTTCCTGTCGATATCATACCGGTTGCAACATCCCAATTTTTGGGAATATCCAACTCAACTGTAGCTGGTTTATCTATCCATTCTGGAACGTAGAGAAAGCAGTTTATAGGATTAACGTAAAGCTGTTTTTCATCTACAAACGTGCTTCCTGCGTTTAACTCATTTGCGTAATAATTGTACTCCACTTTAACCGAAAATTGGCCTGCGCAATCTACTTCCCACAAGTCTTTGGTTAGTTTTTTAGCGGAAAGTTGCGTTCCGTCTGAACCGTAAACCGCGAACCTCTGTATGTTTTTGGCAAAGTCTGCCAATTGGTATCTACCTGGACGCCAAGCAGGTAATTGCAACTGTAACTTATCTTGTTTCAGACCTGAAATGGTCATCTCTAACTCCACAAAATGACGATGTGCGTCTTTGTAAACAACCTTGTATTCAATCTTCTCTTCCATTGGGGCAAATGTATTAGAGAAGTGTAGAGCATAAAATTTCACGACAAAAATTAACCAAAGTCATTTCTTAACCCAAGTCAATGAAACCCCCGTTTTGTACTCAGACCTTTGGGGCATCTAATAAACCCAAACAAATGAAAGCGGCAGTTTACACACAATACGGAAGACCAGAAGTTGTGCTTATAAAAGACATTTTAAAGCCTTCGCCTAAAGACAACCAAGTACTCGTTAAAGTAAAAGCCACCACCGTTACAGCTGGCGATTGGCGCATGCGAGCTGGAGAACCATTTGTCATCAAACTTTACAATGGAATACGCAAACCCAAAAGAACTGTACTTGGGCATGAGTTTGCCGGAGTAATAGAAGCGGTTGGAAAGGATGTGACACGCTTTAAACAAGGCGACCGCATATGTGGTGCTGTGGGATCAGCCGCAGGAGCACATGCCGAGTATGTTACTATCTCTGAATCTGAGGCTTTGACAAGTATTCCTCCACAAGTGAGTAATGAAATTGCTACCGCATTGCCCACCGGAGCAATGACAGCTTTACACTTCCTACAAAAAGCAGCTATTAAACCCAACGATAAGGTTTTAATCTATGGCGCCTCAGGTAGTGTTGGCACCTATGCCATTCAGTTAGCCAAGCACTTTGGAGCTAGCGTAACAGCCGTATGCAGTACGAGTAACCTAAAACTTGTGAAATCTTTAGGAGCAGATGAGGTATTAGACTACACGAAAACCGACTACACAAAAGACTCAAACACATTCGATATAATTTTCGATGCAGTAGGAAAAGCTTCGTTTTCTGAAAGTAAGAAAGTGCTTAATGCTCAAGGGAAATTCCTGACTGTTGCAATGGACTTGAAACTTCTTTTCCAGTCTTTCCAGGCATCTTTATTGGGTGGAAAAATCCTCATTTCAGACATTGCAAAGCAAACTACAGAGAACTTAGAGCTTATTATTCGATTGGTTGAAGAAGGAAAACTGAAAGCAGTTATAGACCAAATTTATGACTTAAACGATATTGTGGAAGCACACCGCCATGCACAAACTGGACATAAGAAAGGCAATCTGGTAATTACGGTTTAACCGCAATTCGTTTTCTAATTCTACTTAGCGATTCTGGTTTAATGCCTAAGAAACTGGCCAGTTGATATTGCGGAACACGCTGTGACAGTGTCGGTCTTTCTTTCAGCAGTTTCAAATACCGCTCCTCCGCAGTTGAAGTCATGAATGTTGCCGACCGTTCTTGTGCCGCACCAAACTCCGCCTCCATACCAAGTCTACATAAATCGGCATAAGGCGGATACCTTTTCAATAGCTCCGCCTCTTTCTTCTTGGTAATTACGGTTAGCGTGGTTTCTTCCAAGCACTCAAAGTAATGGTTGGCGAGGGTATTGTTCAGGTAACTGCTTAACGAAATAATTGAACTGTATTCCTCATAAAACTCCGTGGTGCGCTCCTCTCCTTTTACCAACTGATACGACCGAACCAAGCCTTTAACATTGTAATATCCTTCTCTGCAAACTTGCCCTTCACTTAGCAAAATGGTGCCTTTTGGAAACGTCCGTACCTCAATACACTCATTTATAATATTCGCCTCTTCTTCAGTAAGCTGATCACTATTACCAAAGAAATTCGAAGGTTTTACATCCATAATGCTACTACAAAGTTAGTGAAGCATCATCCAATAAAATCAAGCTTTGCAGGGCATGAAATGGTAAGCCTTTTTTTGGCGTTACCCCGATGAAAAATCGGGGTCAGGCTTTCCCCTATATCTTTTTTGAAACCAAAAAAGGATGCCGTTTCAATCCCTAACGCAAGCGTGGCACTACAAGTAGTTTTGATATTGTATCAAGAAAAGAGTGATTAAATCAGTAGGTTGTTTAATCTTTTATCTGCGTCTTTGCGAACCTGCTTGAGAAAGTCCTTTTCATTATACATATCCTTGGTACTTTCGCAGTACGAAAAAAGACACAAAAATGAGTTACGATCTTATAGTAGTTGGTAGTGGTCCTGGAGGCTACGTAGCGGCCATCAGAGCCTCTCAATTAGGACTTAAAGTTGGCGTTGTAGAACGTTCAGAACTAGGCGGAATTTGCCTCAATTGGGGTTGTATTCCTACCAAGGCCTTATTGAAAAGCGCGCAGGTTTTTGAATACATTCAGCATGCATCTGATTACGGTATTACAGTTGGAAACAGCAAGGCCGAAATTGGCGAAATGGTGAAACGTAGTCGTGGCGTTGCCGATGGCATGAGCAAGGGAATTCAGTTCCTGTTTAAGAAAAACAAGATTGACCACATTGACGGTTTCGGGAAACTGAAAAACGGCACTACGGTTGAGGTTACTTCTGCTGACGGCAAGAAAACGGATGTTACGGCTAAGAATGTCATTCTTGCACTTGGTGCTAGAAGCCGCGAGCTTCCTAATCTAAAGAAGGACGGAAAAAAGATTATTGGCTACAGAGCAGCCATGGTTATGGACAAACAACCTAAGAAAATGGTTGTGGTTGGTTCTGGCGCCATTGGTGTAGAGTTTGCCTATTTCTACAATGCTATTGGTACGGAAGTAACAATTGTTGAATACTTGCCACGCATTGTTCCTGTTGAGGATGAGGAAGTAAGTAAAGCGCTTGTTCGCTCTTTCAAAAAATCAGGTATAAAGATTAAAACAGATAGCTCTGTAGAGTCTGTAGATACTTCTGGCGATGGTTGTAAAGTGACCGTTAAAACTAAGAAAGGCGAGGAAGTAATTGAGTGCGATGTAGTTCTTTCTGCAGTTGGTATTCAGGCTAATCTTGAAGACTGCGGATTAGAAGATACAGGCGTAATTATAGACGCTGGCAGAATTAAGGTTGATGAGTTTTACGCCACCAATATTCCAAATGTATTTGCCATTGGCGATTGTATTGCTGGTCCTGCATTAGCACACGTTGCAAGTGCCGAAGGGATTATTTGCGTTGAGAAAATTGCTGGCGAGAACCCAGAACCATTGGATTACGGAAACATCCCAGGATGTACCTATTGCTCTCCAGAAGTGGCATCTGTTGGTTACACGGAAGCAAAAGCAATTGAAGCTGGTTATGAAATTAAGGTTGGGAAGTTCCCATTCTCAGCTTCTGGTAAAGCAAGTGCTGCTGGCGCAAAAGATGGTTTTGTGAAACTGATTTTTGATGCAAAATATGGCGAGTTACTTGGCGCACACATGATTGGCGCTAACGTTACGGAGATGATTGCTGAGATTGTAGCAATCAGAAAATTGGAGACAACTGGTCATGAGATTATCAAGACCGTTCATCCTCACCCAACAATGAGTGAAGCCATTATGGAAGCGGCCGCGGTTGCTTATGATGAGGTTATACACCTTTAACTGCTGACAACATATTCAGAAAGAAGCCGTCTCAATGACGGCTTTTCTGTTACTTAGAACCCACCATGTGCGGAATTACAGGAGCATACGCAATCAACGAAAAAGGCAAGTCGTTTCATCTCAAATTAGATGATGCCATTGCTACTATGGCTTTGCGTGGACCAGACGGGAACGGAAAACATATTGAAGGTTCTGCTGCATTAGGTCACAGCCGCTTAGCAATTATTGATACTTCGGCTTCAGCCAATCAACCGTTTACGGATGCTGGTGGTCGGTACTCAATGGTGTTTAACGGTGAGATTTTCAACTACAAGGAAATTGAAGCCCAACTAACCGACTTTAAACCAATAACAACTTCAGATACAGAGATTCTACTTCAAGGATATATTGAGTGGGGCGAGAAGGTTTTAGAGAAGCTGAACGGCTTTTTCGCTATTGCAATTCATGATAAAGAGACAGACGAATTATTTCTTGCGAGAGACAGAATGGGCATTAAGCCATTACTTGTCTATAAAGACGAAAACGCTGTTGTTTTTGGAAGTGAGATGAAATCGTTGATGGCTTTTGGCATTCCGAAGTCCATAGACAAGAACTCGCAGTTCCTTTATCATCAGTTCAATTACACGCCTTTTCCAGAAACCATTTTTGACAATGTTCAGGAATTAGAACCTGGAACTTGGATGAAAGTGAAAGGTTCAGATGTTGAAACTGGAACGTATTGGAGCATTCCAAAACCGACTGCTCCTAAAACCAACATGTCTTACGAGCAAGCGCAGAATAAGCTTCGCGAATTGATGGAGAAATCTGTTCAGCGAAGAATGATTTCTGATGTTCCGTTGGGTTCTTTCCTAAGTGGTGGAATTGATAGTTCGGTGATTGCCACTATAGCGGCTAAACAAACGGATAAACTTAACACGTTTTCCATTGGTTATGCTGATGAACCATTATTTGATGAAACACATTACGCAGAAGCTGTAGCAAGGAACATAGGTTCAAATCACACTGTTTTCAAGCTTACAAATGATGATTTGTATGCTGATTTGCATGATGTACTGAATTACATAGATAGGCCGTTTGCAGACTCCTCTGCCCTACCCGTTCATATTCTTTGTAGGCATACCAGAAAGTACGTAACGGTCGCCCTTTCGGGTGATGGAGCTGATGAATTATTCTCGGGTTACAACAAGCATTCAGCAGAATTTAGAGCACGAAACTTGGGCATTAAGGAACAAGTTGTCTCAGCTCTCAAACCGCTTTGGTTCTTGTTGCCTGGCTCAAGGAATTCAGCTTTAGGAAATCGTGTATTGCAGTTGCAGAAGTTCAGCAATGGTGTTTCGCTTGGTGCCAAAGACCGCTATTGGAACTGGGCGAGCTTTATGCCTGACAATCAAGTTGAAAAGTTGATGCAAATGGATGGCGTTGATTCAGACCAGATAGCTCAACGAAAGGAAGCTTTAACTTCAGAATTAGGAACAACAAAGAATCTTGATGAAGTACTTTACAGCGATTTGCATCAGGTTTTGAGAAACGACATGCTTACCAAAGTTGATTTGATGAGTATGGCAAATAGCTTAGAAGTGCGTGTTCCTTTCCTTGATCACGAATTGGTTGAGTTTGCGTGTTCGCTTCCAGAAGAGTACAAGATTACATCGAGCATAAGAAAGCGGATTTTACAAGAGACTTACCGAGCTGATTTGCCAGAATTACTTTTCAAAAGACCCAAACATGGTTTTGAAGTTCCGCTCCTCAACTGGTTTAAAGGCGACTTGAATTTGCTGATTAAA
>JBLHEU010000172.1:0-6662 GCA_047614525.1 Bacteroidia bacterium
GCAAAAAAGAAAAAGCCATTTCAAACGCATAACTCTTCAGATGGAAAGCCTCCTCTCCCATTTATCCCGAAGGAAGCGTCATTTTTAAGAAAAAATCGCACAGGATTACTTATACTTTTAGTTGTGTTGATATTATTCTATATCGTATCTAAAATCACCGAAAGCGTAGTTTGATTAAGAATTACATTATCGGGTTTTGTTCCTTCTTAGCGGTTACAACAAGCGCTGACTCCTATGCTCAGAGTATCAGTGAACTGAGTTGGATTATTGGTCAATGGGAGACCGCTGGAGAAAGTGGTACCTTCAGTGAATCATGGATTCAGCTAAATGACTCAATACTTTTTGGTCATGGAAAGCTCAAGAAAAATGGTGATGTCATATTCTCTGAAAAATTAAGGATTGAACAAACGAAGATTGGATTAGAATATGTTGCTATTTTAATCGAAAAAACAGCTGTTTTTCCATCGGATAGTATTAGCGCAACATATGTTTCGTTTCTCGATTCAACGAATGATTTCCCTTCAAGAATTACCTACACCAAAACACCAAACGGATTGAACGTCTTACTCGAGGCTTCCGCAACTAGTACACAGGTAAATCAAACTCTCCGTTTTATCAGAAAAACAGATTCCGATTAGGGTTGGTATAGTTCTTGGTTTTGTTGGTCAATCAAAATATCCAGCCATGAAATATTTAAGCCTACTAACTTTATTTATTATTACTCTTTCGTCTTGTTCTATCAATAGAATGCTGCTAACTGTAGATACAAAACAGCAGCTTGAAAAAGCTGGAGTGGACATTAAACAAGTTCAATTTTTCAATTCCGATGAAATTATACTTGCGCGCCAGCTAAACAAAGAAGAAATAAATGTGGCTGAAGGAAAGGTTCGCATTGAAAATGGCAAGCACATTGAAGAAATCATCATCCCAGCAAACACTCCCGGTATTTGCGAGTTGAATAATGAGAAAACGCTTAAGGTCAGTTTTGATGCTGGAGACGGTAAAACCATCCCTTTTTTGGTTGAGAAAAAAGGAACTATCGTTACTGCTGGCAGCTATTTTAAGATTGGTGCCAAAAAATGGGTACGTACAAGTCGAGGTAAAAAAATTGGCAAGCTTGATTATGAAGGGGAAATATACAACATTGTTCGAGGAGCCGATAGTAGACTAATGATTGACAAAGCGGTATTGAATCGTGTAAAACGAGACACTCACGTTGCCAAAGGCAGAAAGCTTTGATGTTTACTTTTGCCAACTACGAAAATGTAGTTAAATGGAATTATTAATGACCAAAGTTTGCATGACCAAAGACATTGGCGTGCACGGTAATTTATTTGGAGGAATTATGTTATCTTGGATTGACGAAGCCGCTGTTGCAATGGCAAACCGAATTTGCAAAAGCCCAAACATGGTCACCCGAAAAATGACGGAAATCCTCTTTGAGCGTCCAGTAAAAGTTGGTTACAGCATTAATATATATGGTAAGCCAGTCTCAATGGGCAATACATCATTGGCTTTAAACATAGAAGCAAGACGCTACAACGTTTATACCGAAGAAGAGGCAGTGGTTTGCACTACCACGATAGTATTTGTAAGAATTGATGAGGAAGGAAACAAGATTCCTATAGCAGGCGAAGTGAAGCGGAAATTTGAAGAAATGACTAGTGAGTCACCTTCTTAAGATAAATTCCTGTTTATCCCCTTCAAAACCTGCCTTTATAAGTAAGTCCTTCATCGTTTGGTCCTTAGATAACCGCACCATTATACTGCCTTTTGTATAGACTTTTGATTGTGTAATTAGTTCAGATGCAATCCCCTGTCGCCTAACACCTTTTTGCGTTGATAAAAAAACCAAGATGTTTTCAGCGAAATACCCTTCGAAGGTTGTTCTGTTTATGACCGAGACGCCAGCTATTTCATCTTCAATTCTTGCAATTAGAACAAACCCACCTTGATGCGGAAACTTGCTCAATGCGTACTCAATAGCCTTTGAAACATTATCTCTACTATCAACATAACCATCTAGGTTATCCATCAAGAAATTGATGATTGCCTCTTTCTCAAGAGTGGTTACAAAATCGGTAGTATTAAGAAGCTGATATTCGGCCATATTGTTAAAAAATACCAAGACTCAATTTCAAGAGCAACTTGGAACAAGGTTTGCGTTATTCATTACTGTATCCCAAGAAACAAAACAAGCACCTGAATTGCTAATTTTGGGCACGTTTTCAAAAATGAAACAAAGGAATTAATGATGAGGAGATTGCTATTTGTTTTGGTGTTAATTGGCTCTATTGCCAATGTTTACGGTCAAAAAACTGGATACGAGATTGAATTTAACATCCAGAATTGCAAACCAGGTAATGTGGTATTGGCATACTATTATGGCGACAAACAATACATTAAGGATAGTACCCAAGTAGATGCGAGTGGAAAGTTTGTTTTTAAAGGAGATGAAGCCATGGACCAAGGCATATACATTGCAGTAATGCCTCCTGATAATAAATATTTTGAGCTCATTGTTTCTGAAGACCAACACTTTTCTATGACCTCGAAATACGGTAAGATGATTACCGGAATGCAGATTAAAGGAAGTGACGAAAATGGACGTTTCTACACGTATCTGCAATTTCTTGAAACACAGAAAAGCAAAGGAGCAAAGCTTTCCACTAGAAGCGATGCGCTTGAAAAGGCAGATAGCATTGGATTCAGAGAGTCAGATGAATTCAAGCAAATTCAGGAAGAAATGCAGGCCATAGACAGTGAAGTAAAAGACTACAAAAACAAATTTATTACTGATTACTCAGATGCACTTTTGAGCAAGGTTTTTCAAGCATCAAAAGACCCAGAAATACCAGAAGCTCCAATTCTTGAAAATGGAAGGCCTGACAGCACTTTCGCTTGGCGCTATTTTAAACAGCACTATTGGGATTATGTAGATTTTAGTGATGATAGGATTATTCGTACTCCTGTTTACCACAGCAAACTTGAACGTTTCATGACTAAAACGATTCAACAAATCCCTGATTCTATTTCTGTCGAAGCGTCTAAATTAATTGAGAAAACTCGAGAAAGCAACGAACTATTCAAGTACACCGTATTTTGGATTACAAGTAATTTTGAGACTTCTAAGCAAATGGGTATGGATGCTGTTTTTGTTCATATGGCCAAAAACTATTACATGACAGGCCAAGCCTTTTGGGCAGATTCTACCACTATTGCTAAGATTAGTGATAGGGCTACTAAACTCAGCTATTCTCTGGTTGGAGCAACGGCTCCAAACCTGATAATGAAAGACACATCGAATCAAGTGAAGGTTCTGCACGCTTTTGATAATGATTATACTATTGCCTATTTCTGGGATCCCGAATGTGGGCATTGCAAAAAAGTAACACCCAAAGTGAAGGCTTTTTATGATGAGTTTAAGGAGGAATTGGATGTAGAGGTTTACGGGGTAATGACCAATCCTAAGGAACAAGAGTCTTGGAGGAAATACATTATTGAAAACAACCTGAATTGGATAAATGTTGACGACCCAGAGCAAAAAACAGCCTACAAATATTTGTATGACATCTACTCTACCCCGGTTATTTTCCTTCTAGACAAAAACAAAAAAATAATTGCCAAACGAATTGGTGCCGAAGACCTTGAAAATTTCATTCGTCATCACAAGAAAAGAACATCCTAGCAGTTAACTTAGCCGAAAATAATTTCCTATGCTAAATTCAAGAAACGTATTTATTCTAGTACTTATTGTACTTGCCGCTGGACTTCGACTTTCTGGAGTGTTGCCTTACAATTTTACACCAGTAGCGGCAATTGCATTGTTTGGTGCTGCCATGTTTAGTAATAGAGCATTGGGCTTTTTGGTTCCTTTGGTCATCATGTTTGTTTCAGACATTTTTATTGGATTTCATAGCAGCATGATTGCTGTTTATGCCGCGCTAGTTGGAGTTGTTTTAATTGGACAGTGGGTCAGAACTAATCCAACCATGCTTAAAGCAATTACTGGCGCCTTTGCTGGTTCTATCCTTTTCTTTTTAGTTACCAATGCTGCGGCTTGGCTTGTACTTCCACAATACACGAAAGACATTTCTGGTCTATTAAATAGCTATACCGCTGGGCTTCCATTTTTCCGAGGAACACTTGCAGGCGATTTACTTTTTACCACTGTTTTTTTTGGTAGCTACAAGCTGGCAGGTTACCGTTTTCCAACCTTAGTAAAGGCTTAAGATTTGCCTGAAAACCCGATTGTTGTTACGCTCTTTGCTTTAGCATTAGCGTTGCTCGCAAATATTTTTTATTATACAACAGAGACAGATCTTACTACGGTAGTTTCTAGGACTCTCTTTGTCGATCTAATACTAGTCTTAAGTTTAGTGCCCGTTTATCTGGCTATTCTAGTTCGAAATACTGCCGTAGACCCTTCGTTTATTCAAAAGATTAAAGCTGGAATGAAGCCAGTTGCGATGTATACTTTTCTTATTGCCCTAGCGACACTTGCTCTATTCTCTATTTATGGGGATTCGCTTGTTGAGGCAAAAATGGCGCCCGGAATACTTGAGTTTAACAAAGCCGTGAAACAAGGAAGTTTGACTCAATTAGAAGCCACACAGAGAATTGAAGGAGCAAAACAGTTTTATTCAGTGTTTACGTTTCTACCGATTATACTTTTAACCAACTTGTTTGTTGGGTTTATCAGTTCAATTATGGCGGGATTTCTAATTAGGAAGTAATTCCTCCGCTAAGGCCTCTAGGCTAAGCCCTCCAAAGTTTCCGGAGCTCATAAGCAGTAAGTTTTTGTTCTCCCAATATTGGCCTTTCAACCAAGAAACGAGTTCATTACTGTCTGTAAAAACGATTAAGTCTTCGCGGCTGAAGGCCTTCTTAACCGCTGCTTCGCTTAACGGAGGAAGTTTCTTGTGTTCCAACGTTTTAGGATCGAAATAAACTACCGAAACATCAGGAGTATCCATGCAGCCATCGTACTCATTTAGGAACTTCTGATTGAGCGAACTGAAGGTATGAAGCTCCATGCAGGCAATGAGAGTTCTATTGTCAAACTGGTTCTTAACTGCGGTAGTAGTTGCTTTAAGTTTTGAAGGAGAATGAGCAAAGTCTTTATAAACTGAAGTTGTATCTCCTGTCCCAATTAACTCAAGCCGTTTAGACGCTCCAGTAAAACCTTGAATCGCTTGATAGAAATCCTGTTCCGAAACTCCAATACTGTTACAAACCAGTTTTGCTCCATTCAGGTTCATCAAATTATGATTTCCAAATATTTTGAGCGGAACATCTTTACCATCAACAATAAGATAGGTAATTCCGTTTTGGGTTTTATGCTCAGGCACTGAATATGGAATTTTATCGATTGAGTTCTGGCAATCATAAGCAACCCGAGCAACTTCTTTGTCGTCAACCGAATAAATCAATTTCCCTTTGGGCTCTATTAAATCAGCGAATATTCTAAACTGCTCTACATAATTATCAAACGTTGGAAAGACATTTACATGATCCCAAGCAATGCCGCTTAGCAAAGCAATGTTTGGCTTATAAAGATGAAATTTTGGTCTTCTGTCTATTGGGCTACTCAAATACTCATCTCCTTCCAGAATTACCACCGGTGCAGATTCGGTGAGCTTAACCATGGTTTCAAACCCTTCGAGTTGAGCTCCAACCATATAATCCGTCTCAACATTACACTTGTTTAAAACATGCAAAATCATGGCGGTAATAGAAGTTTTACCATGACTCCCTCCTATTACAACTCTGGTTTTGTCCTTTGTTTGGTTATAGATATACTCTGGGTAAGAATAAATTTCAAGTCCTAATTCTTGGGCTTTCAACAATTCTGGGTTGTCTGCTCTTGCGTGCATTCCAAGAATTATGGCATCTAAATCTTCCGAGATTCTATTCGCATCCCATCCAATTGATTCAGGAAGCAATCCGTATTTAGCCAAACGTCCTTTCGAAGGTTCAAAAACCTCATCATCAGAACCCGAAACAGCATAACCTTTATGATGTAAAGCCAAGGCGAGGTTGTGCATTGCGCTTCCGCCTATTGCAATAAAATGTACTCTCATGGTGATTTTTTAGTCAATTTAAACATGGGTCAAATTATCAGGCATCTGAGACTCGATATCTAGAAGTTTTGCACGTGCGATTGTTGGATTACCAAAGTCAATCAAAGCGCCATTTGAGGCTTTGATTATATTCGCCCAAAACAAGAACAATGCAACTTTACTCTATAGAAACAGGATATTTTAAGTTGGATGGCGGTGCCATGTTTGGCGTAGTTCCAAAATCACTTTGGCAAAGAACTAATCCCGCAGATGAAAATAACTTGTGTACTTGGGCAATGCGCTGCTTGCTCATTCAAACAGAAGACCGACTTATCTTGGTTGATAATGGAATTGGAGACAAGCAGGACGATAAATTTCTTCGCCATTATTATTTGCACGGAGAACACACGTTAGAAAAAAGCCTCGCAAAACATGGTTTTGGAAAAGATGATGTAACTGATGTATTCCTAACCCATCTTCACTTTGACCATTGTGGTGGTAGCGTAGCTTGGAACCGAGATAGAACGGGATATGAAATGAATTTCAAGAACGCTACATATTGGAGTAATGAACGTCATTGGAAATGGGCCGTTGAGCCTA
>JBLHEU010000173.1:0-6654 GCA_047614525.1 Bacteroidia bacterium
TTATTCCTCTACTAAACCATGTCTAATTTAGTGTTGTGCTATTAATCCATTTCTAATGTTTCTATTCTCATACATTATTGACTCATAAATAAAATGGAGTTTTGGCGAAAGGTATCAGGCATAGGGTTTTGTGGTTGCCTAATTTCTGTTGCAGTCAATGTCTTTTGGATTGACGGCAGATACTTTTACTCCATTTGGACAGTAATGGAAGTAATGCCGTTGCTGATGCTTGGAGGATCAGAACTAATAATCTTTATCCTTAAAAGGAAATGAAAACAGCCTTGGATAAAGGCTTTCCCAACTAGTTGAATAAGCGAAGTGTGACCTAAACAGCCACCCCAGCAAGAATAGATTCAAACATCGCTTTACCATCTAAGTTGCCAAGATTCTCATCTGCCGCTCTTTCTGGGTGAGGCATCATCCCAAAGACATTTCTTCTCTTGTTGGTTACACCAGCAATGTTGCTAATGGAACCATTTGGGTTAAAGGCATCGTCCAGTTTTCCTTCTTCATCGCAGTAGCGGAACAAAACTTGGTCGTTGGCTTGTAATTCGGCTAGCGTTTCAGCATCAGCATGAAATCTTCCTTCTCCATGTGCTATCGGGATTTTTAAAGCTGCACCTGGTTTAATCTGGTTGGTTACAAGACTGTTATTGGTCTCGCATCTTATGTTCACATTTTTGCAAATGAACTTTTGACTATCGTTGTGCAAAAGCGCTCCAGGAAGTAACCCGGCCTCACATAGAACTTGGAAACCATTGCAAACGCCAAACACGTATCCGCCATTATTAGCAAACTCAATTACCTCTTTCATAATTGGCGAAAAGCGTGCAATAGCGCCAGAGCGTAAGTAATCTCCGAAGGAAAATCCCCCAGGGAGAACCACAAAGTCAACTCCTTGTAAGTCGTGGTCTTTGTGCCAAAGTTCCACCACCTCTTGCTTCATAATGCTTCTGAGAACGTAAATCATATCCTGATCGCAGTTAGAACCAGGAAATACTACTACACCAAATTTCATCGCAAATAATTTGCTTGCAAAATTAGGTCTTTCGTAGCTGTAATTCCATTTTCAGAAGGCTATTTTTGAAGGGATTTCAACAAGGAAAGATGAAAAGACGCGAAGCTTTAAAAAGATTCATGATTGCCGGTGCTGGAATGGCATTGGCTCCGTACGTTTCAGGAATTACATTACCGGAAAATGTCAGTTATAAAGCCCTCGATTTTGGAGATGATTTCTTGTGGGGTGTGGCAACAGCCGCGTACCAAATAGAGGGCGCTTGGGATGCTGACGGAAAAGGTCCATCAATCTGGGACACATTCAGTCATAAAAAAGGCAACATCCACAAAAACCAAAATGGCGATGTGAGTTGCGATTTCTACCATAATTACCATTCAGATATTGGAATGGTGAAGAACATGAACATGGATGTGTTCCGTTTTTCAACAGCTTGGTCTAGAGTTTTACCAAACGGAACTGGGCAGGTAAATCAAAAGGGATTAGATTATTATCATCGTGTAATTGACTCATGTTTAGAGCAAGGAGTTGACCCTTGGCTTACGCTATACCATTGGGATTTACCGCAAGCTTTGGAAGACAAAGGCGGATGGCAAAACCGTGATATAACGGGTTGGTTTGAAGAGTATTCGAACTTGATTACAAAAACCTATGGCGATAAGGTGAAGAATTGGATGGTGATGAATGAGCAGGCCTCTTTCACTATTGTGGGTTATATGTTAGGCATGCACGCTCCAGGTAAAATGTGGCCCAAAAACTTCCTTCCTACTGCACATCACTCAACTTTATGTCAGGCAGATGGAGGTAGAATTATAAGAGCGAATGTGGCAGACGCCAATGTTGGAACCACCTTCAGTTGTTCTCCTATCGACCCTGTAAATGAGAAAAACCGTCATGATGAAACCACCAAACGCTTTGATGCGCTGGTAAATCGTCTTTACATCGAACCTCCTCAAGGCTTAGGTTACCCGATGGAGGACCTGCCAATGCTACGCAAAATGGAGAAGTACATTTTGGATGGAGACATGAAACGCGTTGAATTTGACTTCGACTTTTATGGCTTACAGAACTACTCACGTATGGTAACCAAAGCCAATGGTATTATTCCTTGGATGGCCGGAACGCCAATGGCTCCGAAGAACCTGAAACCTCGTCCAGAAATTACCGAAATGAAGTGGGAAGTTTATCCCGAAGGGATATACAAAATGCTCAAGTATTTCGACAAATACGAGAAGATTGACAAGATTATTGTGACCGAAAATGGAAGTGCTTTTCCCGATGTGGTTGAAGGAGACCACGTTCATGATCATCAGCGTAAAAAGTTTTATCAAGACTATCTCAGAAACGTATTACGTGCCAAAAAAGAAGGTGTTAATGTGCTGGGTTATTTCTGCTGGACCTTGATGGACAATTTTGAATGGGCCGAAGGTTATCATCCGCGTTTTGGACTGGTTCACATCGATTTTGAAACTCAAAAACGGACAGTAAAAGATTCCGGCCTTTGGTTTAAGGATTTTCTTTCCAAGAGATAATCGGAACTAAAATGCGAGAGTTACGTAATCGCCAGCACGAGAAATAGCTCCGTGTTATATGCAATTGAATAAAACCATACGATTTGTCTTCTTTGTTTTTGCCTGTTTTGGTACTCTAACGAGCTCACAAGCGCAGGTTTACGACTTCGTAGTTCATGACCGAGAGAGTGGTATAGCTGGTATACAAGTCAATGAAATTGCCCAAGATCAACAAGGCTATTTATGGATTGCTACCAACACGGGCGTAAGCCGATTTGACGGAAAAACATTCACCAATTACCACGAAAAAGAAGGACTAGGAGAGAATATTTGTTCAACCATTTTCTGCGATAAGCAAGGTAAAGTTTGGGTCGGCCATCAATCAGCGGGAGTCTCTGTAATTAGTTCAAGTTCGATTGAAACCATCTCGGAGACTGACGGCCTTGCCAATAATGAAGTGCATGACATTTTCCAGGCCTCAGATGATAAAATTTGGATTGCAACCTTCGGAGGAGTGTCGGTTTCTGATGGTGAAAGCTGGAAATCAATAACCAAAGTTGATGGGCTTGCCTCGAATAACATTCAGGCAATAACGCAAGACGCGGACGGGAAAATGTGGCTTGGAACCTACGGTGCTGGCATCAATATGCTAGCTGATTCAACCGTAGAACACCTCCATCAAGGAAACGGGTTAGTCAATAATTACATAACCAATTTCAGTCATACTGAGAATGAAACTCTTATCGGAACGCTTGGCGGATTATCCTCTTGGAATGGAAATTCATTTACCGAAATAGCCGGAGCTGATGCGCTTTCAAACAACCAAGTCAATGACTTAGCGGTAAATTCCAAGTCTGACATTTGGCTCGGAACTTTCATTGGAGTTAATCGTCTGAGTACTAATGGACCTTTGGCTTTAAGTGAAGTAAACGGCCTGCCAGATAATGAGATTCACGCAGTATTTATAGATACAGAGGATAATGTTTGGTTTGGCACAAATTCTGGCCTCATCAGAATAAAGAATTTAGCTTTTGAGCACCACTTCTCTACCGAAGAATTAGACGTTTACCCAAGTTCCCTTTTTGTGGATAGTAAAGAGCAATTATGGGCTGGAAATGAAGCTGGTGGAGTGCTTTCTTATGATGGAAAACGATTCGTTTCGGCATTTGAAGATCCCGACATAAACGATCATCAAATAAGTTCGATTGCCGAAGATTCTAATGGCAACCTTTGGTTTGGAACCATGGACTTTGGAGGCTTATTTCAATGGGATGGCGAGCGGTTTTATATCTATTCTGATGAGTTTGGGCTAGCCGATAACAATATCAACTGTCTGGTTACTGCTGATGATGGAATACTGTACATCGGCACTCCAAATGGTCTCAGCACATTTGACGGAATGGCCTTTCAAACTGTGTTCTTATCGGACAATTTTGCTTCCAACCATGTTACAGCATTAGAGAAGACTGCGGATGGGGAAATTCTAATCGGTGCAGAGGATGGCTCCGTTTTCAAGTATTCTAACGGAGAAGCGATAAAGCTTGACCAACCGCAGATTTCCTACCGTGTAACGGATATTGCTTATTCGGATTTTGGTGTTGCTTTTGGGGTAAAAGATAATGGTGTTTGGGTTGAGAGAAACGGAACGCTAACGCACATCTCAGAAAAAAACGGATTGACTAGTTCAGTTCGGTCGCTCATATTTCACAACAAACAACTCTTTATCGGTACAGGAAATGGGGTTGAACAAATTGTTTTCGAGGCGGATTCTTTCCGAATTGAAAAGTACGGCCGTACGCACGGTTTCTTAGGTGGTTCTTGTAAGAAGGCTACTATGCTATCTTTTGGTGATGACATTTTCATCGGAACAGAAAAAGGAATTGTTATTCTCAATCCAGAGGAGCTGAAACCAGATGTTACGGCACCTAAAACTGCGTTAACAGGGCTCCAGCTTTCTTACGAAACCGTTGATTGGAATGAATTAGGTTACAATATTGAACAAGGTGGGCTTCCATCTAATCTAAGCCTTTCTTACACCGATAATAACCTGCGGTTTTTCTTCAGCGGAATCAACCATTCGTATCCTGAACAGGTAACCTACAAATGGAAACTAGAAGGCTACGAAGCTGACTGGACCCCTTACAGCAACGAGATTAAAGCAAGTTATCCGAGCTTATCGCCAGGCAATTACACATTCAAACTAATTGCTTGCAATAGCAATGGTATTTGTTCGGCAGAGCCAATTGAGTATTCATTCAGTATTAGCCCACCGTTTTGGAAAACTTGGTGGTTTCTAACGCTTGTGATTATAGCCGTTATTCTTGGAACATACTTCTACGTAAAGCAACGCGAACAACGTCTTTTAGAGGAAAAGGAAATTCTTGAGTCTACGGTTGAAGAGCGGACAAAAGAGCTTCGCGAGCAGAAGGAAATTGTTGAACATCAGAATCAGCACATTACCGAAAGCATTGAGTACGCGAGTAATATTCAGAAGGCAATTCTTCCTTCAGAAGAAGAGATGAATTCGGCCTTTAACGAACACCTCGTTTTTTACCGACCAAAGGAGGCCGTTGGTGGAGATTTCTACTGGACATACCACGAAAAAGGCATTTCTTGGGCGGCCGCGGTTGACTGCACTGGCCATGGTGTTTCCGGTGCTTTCATGAGCATGATTGGTTCCGATTTGCTCAATCAAATTATTATTGAGAAGAAAATAAAGGAACCTGCCCTTGTGCTCCAGGAAATGGACAAAGGCATTAAATTAGCCTTCGCGCAAAGCGCAAAAGAGTTTGAATCTGACCAAGGAATGGATGTTACGTTGGTTAGAATCGACAGAAAAAAGAACAGCCTTCTATTCGCAGGAGCGCAACGTCCATTGTTCATATTTATTGATGGTGAACTGACCGAGATTGAAGGAGACCGCTTCTCTATTAGTAGCGCTGATGAAACATTCAAGACCTTCACTAATCATGAAGTAAGTTATACCAACAACTCGGTTGCGTACTTATTCTCAGACGGAATTACGGACCAATTTGGTGGGCCAAAAGGCAAGAAATTCATGGTAAGAAGGGTGAGACAATTCCTGGTTGAAAACCACTCAAACGACATGGAAAATCAACATACTTCACTCATTAAAACTTTTGACGATTGGCGTGGTGAAGACAACAATCAGATTGATGACGTTATGTTGATGGCAATTCGTCTTTAACTTTAGACGGTATTGAACCCTATGCAAATACGTCAAACTCTTCCTGTTTTATTTTTTGTCCTAATTGGATTTGTCGCAAGCGCACAACAAGCACAGGTAGACAGCCTGAAGAAGCTGCTTTCTACAACCTATTCCAATGCGGATACTAACCGTATCCCAATTCTTGTTGAGACAAGTAAACTGCTACTTCGCATAGACCCAGACCAATCGCTTGCGCTTAGTAAAGAAGCGCTCAGGTTGAGTATTACGCTGGGTAATAGCAAACATATCAGC
This sequence comes from Bacteroidia bacterium, assembly GCA_047614525.1. Classification (GTDB taxonomy): domain Bacteria; phylum Bacteroidota; class Bacteroidia; order UBA10329; family UBA10329; genus UBA10329. Next base: position 6,008 of record JBLHEU010000173.1, read on the forward strand.
CAGATTTATAATAACACAGGAACAGCTAATCGCCTAAAAGGAGAACTAGGTAAAAGCCTCACGTTTCATAATAAGGCGTTGGAAACTGACCGTAAAAGTGGTGACAGGAAAAATGAGGCGTCATCTCTAAATAACCTCGGAAACGTTTTCTTAAAACAAGGCAAGTATGCCGAGGCAATTTCCAATTACGAGCAATCTTTAAGGATTCAACAAGACATCAATGATCAATCTGGTATTGCAAGTTCACTCAACAATCTTGGCCTAGTTTATAAGAATCAAGGAGATTTAAATCGAGCGTTAGCGTACTACCAAAACGCTTTCAAAATTTTTGAGCAAACCGGAGATATCGTTGGCCTAGCCAATGCCCATCTAAACATCGGAATTGTATACCGAGGTAACGGGGATCAGGAGCGAGCACTCGAAAATTTTCTCAAAGCCTTGGAACTGTTTAGAGGATTGGGAAATAATGTTGGAAAGGCAAACACCCTAAACAACATTGGCAACATCTATTATCAGCAGGGAAAATTTGACCAAGCCTTAGAGTTTTACGAGAACTCTCTCGTTATTAGTGAGAAACTTGGCGATAAGAGTTCTATGGCTGGAAAGCTTTCCAATATTGGTGGGGTTTACTTGGTGCTTGGAGACAA
>JBLHEU010000174.1:0-6633 GCA_047614525.1 Bacteroidia bacterium
CGTGGTAAAGCTTTTTAATCTTTCCTTTCGGATTCGTGAGGTTCTTGGCTAAATCTCCATCGTTGGTAAAGAGTAACAAACCAGTTGTGTCTCTGTCCAATCTACCTACAGGGAAAACACGCTCATTGCAGGCTTTTTTCACCAAATCCATCACGGTTTTTCTGTCCTTTTCATCAGACATGGTGCAGAGGAATCCCTTGGGCTTATTCAAAAGAACATAGCGCAACTCTTCTCCCATTAGCACCTTTCCTTCGTATTCAACAACATCGTCATACTGAACACGGTAACCCATTTCGCGCATCACCTTACGGTTCACTTTTACCTGGCCTGTGGCAATCAAATCATCTGCCTGTCTTCTAGAGCAAACACCTGCTTTGGCCACATATTGGTTAAGCCTTGGCAGCGGGTTAGCATCAGGAGCCTGAACGGGTCGTTTCTTCCCTTTTCCAACAAAAGACTTACGCGCCTCTTCTTTTGGTTCAGAAGGCTTGTCTCTTCTGGGCTTTGGAGTTTCCTTTTTTCTGAAAGATTCAAAAGGCCTGCTACCAGGTTTTTCTGATTCAGTTTTCTTGCGGGAACGACCTTTTTCAAATTTGCTCATGATTTTGCAAAGATAGATTAGGCGAGCGGAAAGAAGGCGTCTTCTAAATGTTCGAGTTTTATTGAGTTTGTGTTCGAAACAATAGAGATGACATCAAAACGAGCCTCCAGTTCTATTCTGTGTTGCTCCAAATAGTCATTTGCTGCCTGAATTAACCGCTTCTGTTTGGCAAGCGAAACGGCTTGGCTCGGATCACCAAAAAAGTTTGTAGATCGAGTTTTTACCTCAGCAAAAACAATGGTCTCGCCAATTTTGGCAACAACGTCAATTTCGTTTCGTCTGCTTCGCCAGTTTTCCGCTAGAATCGAATAACCCTTTTTCTTAAGCATTTCTACCGCTAGGTTTTCACCCTTTTCTCCTAATTGATTGTGCTGGGCCATTTGTAAAGGATAGAATATTTCTTCAATATGGAAACTTTTACAACAACGATTACGTAAGGCCTACCTAATCGTTCAGAAAACGCGTTAAAACCTAAACCATGCGAATTCATAAATTATTAGCTGCTTGCCTTTTTGCAATTTCCAGCTTTACTGTTGGTGCACAAGGCTTTGAGGGCTCCATATATTTCACAAAATCCAACATGCTAGACGTAACGCAATATGCTTACCATGTTAAAGGAAATATAGTAAGGGTTGATGAGATGGTGGAGGGCGGTGACGAGTTGGTAGCAGCTTTGCTAGTTGACTTGGAAACAGAAGAAATGATTGCCTTGAGCCATGAAAGAAATTTATACATGGTAAGGCCTTCTCGGTCAGAAGGTATTTCTGTGATTGGGGCTGAGGTTATTGAAGGACAACTTAAGCGCTCAATTCATGGTCTTAATTGCTCCCAGGTGAGGGTTAAAAACAAAGACGCAGACCGTGAAGTGATGTATTGGGTAACAGAAGGCGATTACGCTTTTTTTCCAAAATTACTGAGTATTCTGAAGCGAAAAGACAACTTTTCTACATACTACATGAGTATGGATGGATTGGAAAACAAGTTGCCGTTAATGGCAACTGAAAACACGTTACTTCGTGATAAGAAAGGCTTCTTGCAAGTAGATAGATTGGAAGAAAAAGAATTGGATGCGAGTCTTTTCGAAATCCCAAAGGGATATGAAAAAGTAGCGCGTTAATTACACCTTAATATATTGGAACTGTGAGCCGTTGTCCGTTATTTGGATAGCGGCTTTCTTACCTAAAATAAGTGCCCGATTATCGTCAATATGCCCTACGGGGAAATTGAAACAAATAGGATAATCAAACTCATTTACTCTTGCGCGAATAATCTCTTCTGCTGATTTCCCAAAGGGAATAGCGTTATCATTCATATCGCTCATCCCGCCAATAACCAGGCCTTTTAGGTTGGCTAGTTTACCGTTCCGCTTCATGTTCATCATCATTCGGTCGATGTGATATAGATACTCATCTAAATCTTCTAGAAATAGAATCTTGCCATCTGTGTTAATATCTGATTTTGAACCGAGAATAGAATAAATCACTGATAGGTTTCCACCAACTATTTCACCTTCCATCGTGCCAATTCTATTGAGCGGATGAGAAGCAAAATCATAACTAGGTAATTCTCCTTTCAACGAATTAATGAGCGTGGTTACCTGTACATGATTTTCAGGCAAGTCTTTCATGCTTAACGGCATAGAACTATGCAAAGTGGCCACCCCGCAATTCTGGTTAATGTGAGTGTGTAAAACAGTTATATCACTAAAACCACACAGCCATTTCGGGTGTTTCTGAAACTCAATAAAATCAAGTTTATCAATAATACGAACGGTTCCATATCCGCCACGCGCACACAGAATGGCGTTGATGTCTGGGTCATCTAACATGCGTTGCATGTCAGATGCTCGGTCATCATCGCTCCCAGCAAATTGGTTTTCTACTCCAAACATTCGCTGACCAGTTCTCACCTTAAAGCCAGCATCTGCTAGGAGACCAACAGTAGGTTCTAGTTCTTCCCAGGTTAATTTTCGGGCGGTAGCTACGATTCCAATTGTGCTGCCTTGTTTAAGAAATGGTGGTATAATCATCCTTCAGTTGAATACTATCTTTGCGCTCTCAAAATAACAGCTTTGACCGCATACAAACGAAATCTTATTACAGCAGCGCTTCCTTATGCGAACGGCCCCATTCATTTGGGCCACTTGGCAGGTGCTTATTTGCCATCAGACATTTACGTGAAGTATATGCGCCTGAAGGGCGAAGATGTCTTATTTGTTTGTGGCTCTGATGAGCACGGTGCAGCTATAACGCTTCGTGCCAAAAAGGAAGGCGTAACGCCACAAGAAATTGTTGACCGATATGATGCGATGTGTAGGAAATCCTTCGCTGATTTCGGGATTGAGTTTGATGTGTATGACCGAACCTCTTCGGAATTACATCATGAAACAGCGTCAAATTATTTCTTGGAATTACTTGAGAAAGATGCTTTTGAGGTTCGCGAAAGCGAGCAATATTTTGATGAAGAAGCACAGCAATTTTTAGCTGACAGGTACATTACGGGAACATGTCCCAAGTGTAATCACGATGCCGCATACGGAGACCAGTGTGAAAACTGCGGAAGCGCATTGAGTCCGAATGATTTAATAAATCCAAAGTCAACTCTAAGCGGTAGCGCACCAATTAAAAAGGCAACCACGCATTGGTATTTGCCTATGCAAGACCATGAGAAATGGTTGAAGGAATGGATAAATGAAGGCACTTTAGAAGGCAAGCCACATCACAATCCGAAGGAGTGGAAAAACCATGTAATTGGTCAATGTAACTCTTGGATTGATGGCGGATTGCAGCCACGTGCTATGACGCGTGACTTGGATTGGGGAGTTCCTGTTCCAGTTGAAGGCGCGGACGGAAAAGTGCTTTACGTTTGGTTGGATGCTCCAATTGGCTACATCTCAGCCACAAAAAAATGGGCAGCGGAGAACGGCAAAGACTGGGAAACATACTGGAAAGATGAAGAGACCAGAATGGTTCACTTTATTGGAAAAGACAACATCGTTTTTCATTGCATCATTTTCCCAATTCTGTTAAAAGCACACGGAGAATACATTCTTCCTGAGAATGTTCCAGCCAACGAGTTCCTGAATCTGGAAGGGCAGAAGCTCTCTACATCACGGAATTGGGCGGTTTGGCTGCATGAATATTTGGAGGATTACCCAGATCGAATTGATGCGTTGCGATATTGTCTCACTTCTATTCTTCCAGAAAACAAGGATTCTGAGTTTACATGGAAGGATTTTCAGGCGAGAAATAATAATGAGTTGGTTGCCATTTTGGGCAACTTCGTAAATAGAGCTGTTGTTCTGACGCACAAATATTTTGATGGGAAAGTTCCTACTTCCGATTTTGATCAAGACGTATTGAAAGAGGTTAAATCTCATTATGAGAAAGTTTCTTCAAGCTTAGACAAGTTCAGTTTCCGTCTAGCACTTGCTGAGGCCATGAACGTAGCCAGAATTGGTAACAAGTATTTGGCTGATAACGAACCTTGGAAGACCATCAAAACCGATGAGGCTGCTGCTAAGAAGGTGATAGCCACTTCGTTGGTTATTTCAGAACATCTGAAGAATATTATTGCACCGTTTCTTCCAAATACAGCTGAAAAATTGGCTTCAATTTTAAATATTTCTGTTGCAAATTGGAATGCAAACGTGGAGTTGATTGAAGGACATCAACTCAACAAACCCGAATTGCTGTTCACCCGTTTTGAGGATGAAGATGTTGATCGACAAGTAAATAAGCTAAAAGAGGCTTCAGCGGCTGCTAAAACCGTTGAATTAGAACCAGCCAAAGAAGAAACATCATTTGACGTGTTTCAAAAGTTGGATATCAGAATTGCTACCATATTGGAAGCGGAGAAAGTGAAAAAGACCAAGAAACTTTTGAAGTTGAAGGTTGATACGGGAACGGACCAACGCACTGTTGTTTCCGGTATAGCGGAGTTTTATTCGCCAGAGGAAATTATCGGTAAACAAGTTTGTTTACTTGCCAATCTTGCTATTAGAGAGATTAAAGGAATTGAAAGTAATGGTATGATTCTCATGGCTGAAAGCCCTGATGGAACGCTATCGTTTGTATTACCAGAATCAGCTATTGGAAATGGCGCGGTTGTGAGCTGAAACAATACATCCATAAATATTATTTATGCAAACCATAAATATTCTTAATGGTCAAACCCCGCTTTTGACATTCGTAATACAAACAATCTGACTGTCAACGGGTTTCTTCATCAATTGAAATTAATTGGAGCATGAAGAAGTTTAAAGTTTTTAGAAATGTGTGCAACGGGCTGGGGCTTGTCATTGTATTTGCCACCATGTTCTCGTCTGCAAATGCGCAATCTGCCGATGATGTGTATTTCCCTGGTCAACTTTGGGTGCAGGTAAATCCAAGTTCTACCAAAACCTTAGCGCATGATGTAGATGCGGTTACGTTTGAGCCATTTCAACAGCTTATTGGAGAAGAATTATCAGACCAATTTAAGCTTGAGCGTGTTCGCAAACCCTTTCATTTTGCCATAGACGCAGGAGTAAGAGAGGTTTATCAACTTTTCTTTTCAGAGGAAGGTATAGAATTAGAGTTCGCACGTGAGTTGGAAAAACTAGACATCGTTAATTATGCAGAGCGGGTTCCAATTATGCGAACATCGCTTACACCCAATGACCTTGGCCCTGCTTCCGGCAGTGATAACCAGTGGTTTCTACACCGAATTCAAGCACAAGAAGCTTGGGACATCAGTACAGGAAACACAGATATTAAGGTGGCAATTGTAGATGATGCTGTTCTTACTAATCATCCGGACCTGATTCCAAATCTTTTACCGGGATATGATGTGGCAGACAACGACACGGATGCGATGCCAAACACGTCAGATATGAGCCATGGTACGCACGTTGCAGGAATTGCTTCTGGTGCTACCAACAATGGAATAGGCATTGCCAGTATTGGTTTCAATGTGAAGTTAATTCCCGTAAAGAGTTCTAATTCGCCTCAGTTTATTAGCGATGCTTACGCTGGAGTTGTATGGGCTTATCAGAACGATGCAGATGTAATTAATATGTCTTGGGGTGGTTCTGGGTTCAGCCAAACGGGGCAGAACATTATTACGAATGCATACAACGCAGGTTGCGTAAACGTAGCCGCAGCAGGTAACGATGGCGTTTCAACCGTTTTTTACCCAGCTGGTTACGACAATATTATCAGCGTAGCAAGCTCAACAACCAACGATGCGAAAAGTGGCTTCTCCAACTTCGGAAACTGGATTGATATAACAGCTCCAGGGAGCGCCATTCGAAGTACATACATCGGTAACAATTTTGCCCCAACTTACACTGATCTTCAAGGAACTTCAATGGCTTCGCCACTTGTGGCTGGGCTGTGCGGACTGATTAAATCTGTAAATCCGCAGATGACGCAGACTCAAATTGAAAGCTGTCTGTTGTCTACAGCGGATAACATCAACTCTGTTAACGGAAATTACATCGGACAGTTGGGCTCTGGTAGAATTAACGCTTTTCAGGCAGTGGTTTGTGCCCAATCTACCCTTAATACGCCACCAGTTGCGGTGATAAGTGCAGATAATACGGTACGTTGCCCAGGGGCTAATGTTCAGTTTTTTGGAAGCTCTGGCGGAGGTATAGCAACAGGTTATCAGTGGTCTTTTCCAGGTGGGAATCCATCCACTTCAACAGCTCAGAATCCAGTTGTAAATTATGGTTCTCTTGGAACATATAATGTTTCGTTAACGCTAACCAATCCTTTCGGAACAGATAGTGAGACCAACAACAATTATGTTGAAATAAGCACAAACGGAACCGATATGTTCTTCAGTGAAGACTTCGAAAATGGCACGTTGGCTCAAAGCCAATGGGGTGTTGAGAACACTGACAATTCTGTTAGCTGGGACTTATACACCGTTGCAGGTGCAACTGGAGGCTCCAAAGCCGCTGGGATCAATCTCTTTACATATGACGCTCAAGGGCAACGAGATGGTTTAACGTCTCCATTGTTAGACTTTTCTGACCACTCCAATAT
>JBLHEU010000175.1:0-6541 GCA_047614525.1 Bacteroidia bacterium
CGGTGTTCTAATTTTCGGGGTGCAAACGTAAGAATAAACTTTTCAATAATCAACTAAAAGAAAGTTCCTTTCTAAGCATGTTTAATCCTGTATTTGCGCTCATTTCAATATTACGCTTTCGATTATGTCCAAATTGATGCTTTTCCGCACGTGTTCCTTTAGGTCCTGAAACGGCAATCCACACGGTACCAACTGGTTTTTCATCCGTTCCTCCATCTGGACCAGCAATGCCAGATACGGCAATTGCATAATCCGTTTTCATAGCTTTTCTTGCTCCTTCCGCCATTTGAGTAACCACCACCTCGCTAACCGCTCCGTGCTCAAGTAAATCCTTCTTATCAACGTCTAAAGATTGCGTTTTCACTTCATAAGCATAAGCTATAACTGAACCCAAAAAGTAACCCGATGATCCAGGTATGGAGGTCAATTTGTGAGCAATTAGTCCACCTGTGCAACTCTCCGCTGTGGCAACAGTTAAATTCTTCTTCCGAAGTAATTCGCCAACTACATTTTCAATGGTATCATCATCAAAACCATAAACCAAATCAGGTATTAACTGAATTAGTTTATCAGCTTCAATTTGAAGTTTTGACTTTAGAGATTTCTCGTCTTTTCCGTAAGCAGATAATCTCAACCTAACCCTTCCTGGTGATGGTAAATAAGCCAGTTTTATCTCATGTGGGAGTTCATCTTCCCAATCTGAAATGTGCTCCGACAACCAACTCTCCCCCATTCCCATCGTAAGAATGGTTTTATGGATTATTGTTGGAACCTTGAATTTTTCGGTAATCATTGGAAGGACATGGTCCTTCATTATTCCCTTCATTTCGTAAGGCACACCCGGCATGCTCACAAATACGGTTTCTTCCTTTTCAAACCACATTCCAGGCGCAGTTCCCTGATTATTCTGCAAAGCTTTACAAGCCGAAGGAAGTTCAGCCTGCAATCGGTTGATCTCCGTAATTTCCTTGCCAAACCTTGCGAATAACCTTGATATATGTTCTGCAATTTCTGGGTAAAAAGTGTAGTCACAGTTAAAGTATTCCGCAAGCGCTTTCTTTGTCACATCATCTTTTGTTGGGCCAAGGCCACCTGTAATGAGCACAATATCAGCTCTTTTTTCTGCTTCAGCTAAACTTGACTGAATATCATCCAACTCATCTGTGATGGTGACAATCCGATCGACCTTAACACCTATTTCATTCAGTTTCTGGGCCATCCAAGCAGAATTAGTATCCACTATTTGACCGATTAGAATCTCATCTCCAATTGTTATTATTTCAACTTTCATCCTGTCGCAAAGAAACCACTTTACCTGTGCATTTGTTTACTTTAACAGCAATGCGAAAAGGGCTTACTATATTTCTAGTTGTAGTGATTGTCGGATTACTGATTATCGGTACTCTACTAGCCAAGTTTATTTGGTTTAAGCCCTTCAGCATTAATCACTTTTTTGAACGTGCTTACATAGAATTCCTTTGGGAAGACCCGGAAGCTTTGTCTCAAACGGGAGCCTTAGAACCATTTTGGTTTTCAGATTACAAGTCTGAATTAACAGATGTTTCGCCCTCCGCAACCAGAAGACTTGGAGAGGTAGGCAAAGCGAATCTTGAGTTACTCAAAGAATATGATAGAAGTGGGCTAAGGCCAGAAGAGCAAGTTTCTTACGATGTTTTAGAATGGTTCTTAAAAACTGGGGTTGAAGGAGAAGATTTCCTATTTCATGATTATCCTGTTACGCACATCTCAGGGCCACATGTTGATTTGCCTAGGTTTATGCGCTCTCATCCGTTAGACGCCAAAAAGGATATTGAGAACTATATAGCCAGATTAGGTGCAGTAGATGAAAAGTTTGGAAGCCTTATTGATGGCCTAGAAGAAAGACGTCAATTAGGCATAGTAGCACCAACATTTATACTTAAAAAAGCCATGCTCTATTGCAATTCGATGGTTGCTGATAGCGGAGTATACACTTCATTTTACAGCCGGTTTGAGAAGCATGTTTCTGCCATTTCTTTGCTGAATCCTAAGGCCAAACAAGCCTATTTAGATGCATGTGCCCAACAGATAAATGAGAGTGTACTTCCTGCCTATAAACGACTAGAAGGCTACTTGATTCAACTAGAAAGAAGTTCGTTAGAAATAGCTGGAGTTTGGCAATTACCAAAAGGTGATGAGTACTACGCCTATTGCCTGAAGCAAAACATCGGGGTAAACAATTCGCCAGATGAATTGTATGAAATTGCCAAACTGGAAATGTCTCGCATTAAAGACGAACTCCAATTACTAAGTGAATTAACAGGAGGTGAAGCTTTTTCAAATTCAACTCAGACATTTGGAAAAGATGAACTTGGTAGAACCGAATGTTTGGCGTTTTTCGTGGAGCATTCGAACGAAATAAATTCCCATTTAGATAATTACTTCTCTCTTCAACCCTCGGTTAAATTAACAGTGCTAGAAGTTCCTGAGCGGTCCTCTGCCAATAGGCCGTTGGCGTTTTACATTCCTCCAAGAGAGCATTCAGCTACGGAAGGCAAACTATACGTGAACACTTGGCGAGCAGAAAACCTCACGCAGCATTTGGCTAAATCTTACGCTTACCATGAAGGAATTCCTGGACATCATTTACAGAAAGGTATTCAGGCAGATTTGAAAGAGTTGCCAACGTTTAGGCGCTTCCTTCCTTTTGAAGCTTATACAGAAGGCTGGGCTATGTATGCAGAGCAATTGGGCCATGAGATGACTGGCACAGAAGACCTGTTTGACAGAATTGGTTTACTGCAATCTGACCTTTTTAGAACTGCTAGGATGATGACTGATATTGGTCTTCATCATAAAAAATGGTTGAGAGAGCAAGCCGTTGATTTTATGACTGAGAATACAACTTTAACTACCGATGAGGCACAGGAGGAAGTTGATCGCTATATCGTCTGGCCCGGACAAGGTTGTTCCTATAAAATTGGTCAGCTTAAGTTTTTAGAATTAAGAGAACTGGCTCAAATTGAACTGAGAGAAGGGTTCGATCTTAAAGAATTTCATGATGTATTACTCAACCAAGGCGCCATGCCTTTGGAGGTTTTGGAGACCCGAGTCCGGGCTTACATCGTGAGGAAAAAAGGAGAAAGTTAGTCTCGCAGTTTATCGAGAATTTGATTCAGCGTTTCCGCTTCCCCGTCTGTTATGTTAGAGAACATTTTATCCATTCCATCCATAGACTCATCAATTTTATCAAGTAGTATCAATCCAGCATCTGTGATGAAGACATCGACCAATCGTTTATCAGTGCTACAGAGCTGCTTATCTACCAAGGTTTTCTTAAAAAGACGGTCTACAATTCTGGACACATCAGACATTTTATCAAGCATTCTGCTTCTTACACAAGAAGTGCTCATTGGTTTTGGATTGCTCCCTCTAAGAATTCGCAGAACGTTGTATTGCTGACTGGTAAGCTCGTGGGGTTTTAGCGTTTCAGCAAGACGATTACGGAGCCAACCTTCAGTGTAAAAAATATTCACCATCGCCTTTTGACGCTGATTTCTAAATCCTTTTTCCTGTTTGATATCTTCTTCCAGTCCCATGCTCTGTCTCATCGAATGTTACAACCCAAATATAAGGTCAATGTTCAAACATGTAATTTATTTCAAGCTAGAAATGAACAGCTATTTGTTCAAAGGAATCTTTACGATGAAATCATTGAAAATTTGGGAAGCGTAAAGGTTTCCGTTGTACTCTAGGCCAGTTGATGCCGCGCTCATTACTGTACCATTATCAAGGTAAAGTGTGTCAATTTGGTGGGTTCTCAAGTCCATTGAATAGACTATACAAGGTGAGAGTTCGTCAGCATACTTGACATGCTTGAGAAATTTGAGAAAATCTAAATGAGCGGTGGTAATAAGTTTATCATCAACAAAAGTGATATTGTCGTTACCCTTCATTGTTGGATACTCCTGCTTATCTGAATATGCACCGTCCGCATCAATTTTATACGAGAAAATATTTTTCTCTTGCGCACCAGTGATGTAAATCCGGCCGTTCTTAACTCCTACTCCGTTGGCATACCTTAACTTATCGCCAACCTGAACCCATTTCACACCATCAAAATGAAGTACATAACTGTGTTTCAAAGCCATCAACTTTTCCCACTTACTGTTGATTTTTCCACTATCAATAGAAACGAAAATTCCGCCTTTATAATCCGTACAAACATCGTTTGGAGATACAATTAATGGGTTAGTCAATTGCTGTTTGAAGACCACTCTATCATTGAATAACTCAAATACAAGAATACTGTGTCTTCCTGCCGGAGGAAACAAATCTGCATTCTTTTCGTGATTCACGCAGTAAAGTGTTTTTACGCCATTAACAAGCGCAATATCAATTCCATGTGGCCTCAATTGAATAGACTCTGGCAAACCTTCTACAGGAAGAATTGCTAATTCTAAGTTGGATATGTTGTATTGATAAAAATCGTTCTTACTGTAATCAGTAGTTCGTCTTTCAGAACAGGAAACAATCAACCGTTCCATGCCGCCAATTGTGTCTAAAGCAATGTCTTCTGGGCCTGGTCCGACTTCAATTCTCTCGTAATCTGCATTGAATACAGGCACTTTTGCGCAAGAAGAGATGACTAGCACTAACCAGAATAAGGGCATTATTTGATTGCTATTCACTTTCAAGCATTTCAAAAAGCTGATCAATTCCTTGCTTAATGTTGTTTCTAACATCAGTTATTGACCCTTCCATCATATAGCTTGGTGCGCATATAATCTTGTTTGTTTCATCAATAGAAATCTCTTTAATCGATTTCATTTCGACAACAGCTCCTGCTTTCTCCAATCCTTGGCTGATTGCGTCTATTTCATACGGAGAAGCCTCTGCTGTAGTACCCACGGTAAGATGTGGTTTCAAATTTGCATCTTCTAGAGCTTTGGCAATTACTGTTGGCCCCATGCAAAGACCAACAATTGGTTTATTGTTTGCAACCATATCATTGATAATGCGCTTTACATCTGCATTTATGTCTCCATCTGGGCCCTTGAATGCCCATTTCGTGAGGTTTTTAGCCGCACCAAAACCTCCAGGAATAACTAAGGCATCCAACCCATTGGAAGATATTTCAGACAAATCAGTAATAGCACCGCGAGCAATTCTTGCCGCTTCTACCATTACATTTCTGGTCTCTTGCATTTCATCACCTGTAAGGTGATTTACCACATGGTGTTGATCAATATTGGGGGCAATACAAATTGCTTCTCCTTTGTTCTCATCTATCGCTAAAAGTGTAAATACACTTTCGTGAATTTCTGAACCATCATAAACTCCATTGCCCGAAAGAAGTACGCCAATTTTATAAGTCATGCTGCAATTGTTTTGGTCTGGGTGAAAATAATGAAAAGCCAAAGTGATTAAAGCACTTAATTGGAATCATCTCCCTGACTATTCAGCAAACAAATAGAGTGACTAATACCTACTTATTCTTCACGTAAATCACCTTGATTTTTCCGCCTGCTTGCACTCTTGCGTCAATTTCAAACGGTTTAAGTGAGGCAAAAAGTGGCGTAAGTTTTTCAAAGCCAAAATTTCGAGGGTCGAAGTTGGCCTGTTTCTTAAGAATGAGTTTACCAACATCCCCCATAAAAGCCCAACCATCTTCATCTGCGGAATCGGCAACAGAGTTCTTTAGTTGTCGCATAACTTGTGGTGTAATCTTATCCACCTCACGTTTTTTCTTGCGTTTAGTTCCTTTCTCTTCTACTTCTTCATCCTGATGAAGAATTTCTAAGTAGATGAATTTATCGCACGCTACAATGAATGGATTGGGAGTCTTCTTCTCTCCTATTCCGTATACCTGCATGCCTGCTTCTCTTAATCGTGTGGCGAGCTTAGTAAAGTCACTATCAGAAGAAACCAAGCAGAAACCGTCTACTTTATCTGAATACAGAATATCCATAGCATCAATAATCATGGCGCTATCTGTGGCGTTTTTTCCTGTAGTGTATCCGTACTGCTGAATTGGGGTAATTGCATTTTCGAGTAAAACACCTTTCCATTTAGAGAGGTAAGGATTTGTCCAATCGCCATAAATACGCTTGATGGTAGGTGTACCGTATTTGGTAATCTCCTCCATCATTTCCTTAATGTATTTGGCAGGTATGTTATCGCCATCGATAAGGACGGCTAGTTTAATATCTTTTGTCATAAATAAATTGTAATTGAATATGCCGCAAAGATTGTTCGGGCGGCTAGGTTGAGTAAAAGTACTCTGAATTAATTAAAACGCTGAAATTGAACTATTTATCTACCCGATAAACCTTGTCGCAATCACCTAACCGGTAGCGTTCTTTGAGGTCAGTTCCAACTTCCGTAGCAACATCAATACGTTGAGCTTTAAAGCCAACTGCTTCTAGTTTTGATGGATAATCAAGTCCGAAGAGACGAACATGATCTTTTTGCCAGTAATGCTTTACGCGATCTTCTTCTGAAGTGATTTTTGGGTCTTCTAGCGTTGTTTCTCGCTTGTAATCTATTGGTACTTGAAAGA
>JBLHEU010000176.1:0-6503 GCA_047614525.1 Bacteroidia bacterium
TATGGATATTCTAGTTTGATCATTTCCTGAATCTGAGTATCAAGTTTATCGTAATCCTTAACTACTCGTGGTTTTCCTTTGCTCATTTTCTTTAACGCAATTGTAACGTGAGATGCTTTTTTAGGTAGCGCCAATGGTAGGTAAATCATCAATTGTTTATACGCTACTTGAAAAATATATTTCGAGTTAAAATGAGGTTTGATTAAGTGCCAAAGCATTGCGTTTGGGATTATTCAATTCCGTCACCGATTTTTATGAATACTTCGTAGTTCAAACTGACTACCGCGTAGCGCAGATGACCCGCCCCATTTGCAAAGCTGTGTGAAACACATTTAGACAAGCTCAGGGGCTATCGTAAAATAATTTCGTTCTGTGCTTAAAACTGATTTTAACAGTTCATTAACACCCTCAGTGAGAATTGCTTCTTAATTTCGGAACGTAATTTGACAATAGAACGTAAACAATAATTAACCTAATACATATCATGAAAAAAGTAATGTTATTAATGGTAATGGTCGTTGGATCATTCACTTATGTTGCCGCTCAGGTAGCTGGACCGCAAATCGATTTTGAAAGAATTGAGCACGATTACGGTACAATTGACCAAGGAGGAAACGGAAAAACTGAATTCGTTTTTACTAACACTGGTACTGAGCCTTTGATTATTTCTAAAGCAAAAGGATCTTGTGGATGTACTGTTCCAACTTGGCCAAAAGAGCCTATTGCACCAGGTGCTTCTGCTTCAGTTGAAGTAAAGTATGACACTAAGCGTGTTGGACCTATCAGCAAGTCTGTTACAATTACTTCTAACTCTGTAGACCAAAGCACAGCTCTTTTGAAAATTAAAGGAACTGTTAAAGCTGTAGCTACTGAAGAGTCTTTGCCAGCAGCTAAAACTATTCAAGGAGCAACTCCAGTTTCTGAATAAGAAAAGACAATTTTATTTTGTAAAAAGTCCCGACTTTTGTCGGGACTTTTTTTTTGTCTCAATTTTTAGAAATGCCAAGATTATCAGAGAAAGGGCAGCAAATGCCCGCATCGCCAATTAGAAAGCTTGTACCGTTTTCAACAGCCGCAAAAGCTGCTGGGAAAAAGGTCTTTCATTTGAATATTGGTCAACCAGATATTGAAACGCCAGAGGTGGCTTTGAATGCTGTGAAAAACCTAGACCGAAAGATTATAGAATACAGTGAATCAGAAGGTTATGACAGTTATAGGGATGGTTTAGCCAAATACTATCAAAGTGTTGATATAGATGTTACGGCCGATAATGTGATGGTAACAACAGGCGGTTCTGAAGCTTTGATATTTGGCTTTATGACTTGTTTAAATCCGGGAGATGAGATTATTATTCCTGAACCTTTTTATGCCAATTACAACGGTTTTGCAACTATGGCCGGGCTTGTCGTTAAGCCGATAACTGCTACTATCGAAACCGGGTTTTCATTGCCTCCGATTGAAGAATTTGAGAGGCAGATAACCTCTAAAACCAAAGCTATTCTAATTTGCAATCCAGGTAATCCCACTGGGAGTTTATACAGCCAAGAAAGCTTACAAGTATTGGCCGCTATTGTTAAAAAGCACGACTTGTTCCTGTTTGCAGACGAGGTTTACAGAGAGTTCTGCTATGATGGTGCAAAACCATTTTCTGCAATGAACTTAAAAGGAATTGAGCAAAACGTAGTAATGGTAGATAGCGTGAGTAAACGTTACAGTATGTGTGGAGCTCGAATTGGTGCCATGGTTTCGAGAAATAAGGCATTGATGGCAAATGCACTCAAATTTGCTCAAGCAAGACTAAGCCCACCAACGCTTGGTCAAATTGCTGGAGAAGCAGCTTTAAACACGCCTCAAGAATATTTTGACGATGTAATTACTGAATACGTAGGAAGAAGAAATACACTTGTTGATGGGTTGAACGCCATTGAAGGAGTTACCTGTCCGAAACCTGCGGGTGCGTTTTACGCTATGGCCGAATTACCAATTGATAGTGGCGACAAGTTCTGCCAATGGATGTTAGAGGAATTTGACGTTGATGGTGAGACCGTAATGATGGCACCAGGTGCTGGTTTCTATTCAACAAATGGGATAGGCGAAAAGCAAGTTAGAATGGCCTATGTGCTTAACGAGGCAGATTTGAAAAAAGCGATAAAGATTCTTGAAGAAGGCTTGAAGGTTTATCCTGGACGGATTTCTTAAACGTCCACAACAAGTTTATACCCAACACCTCTAATATTGGCAATCTTAATATTCGAGTCACCCTCCAATTTCTTGCGAAGTTTGGAGATGAAGACATCCAACGTTCTTCCAACATAGTCGCCCTCATCGCCCCAAACCATTTTGAGGATTGTTTCACGTTCAACTGTGTTGTTAGTTGAATCGCACAGCAATTGCAGTAGGTCACATTCTTTACTCGTCAATTCTACTCGTTGGTCCTCGAACCACAGCTCCATTTTTCGTTTGTTGAAACGGTATTGACCAATGGAAATAATGTTTTGGTCAACGCTAGTTTTTGAATTTGTTTTTCTATTCAGTAGGAGCGGAACAAGAATCATGGGTAAAAGCACACAAGCAAGTAGTATAACGAGAACGATGTATTTGTCGGTTAGGTTGTCATCCGAACTTACGACTAACTCTGGTTTAGAAGCAGTAGTAGATGGTTTCAGAATCGTAATCAGCAGATTGTAACAAGCCTTGGGTTGATTCCGCGTTCCGCAGGCTAAGACGTTATAATCCACTGTTCGGCCAATCTCATAGGCATGTACAACCTGATTCGTTTCGCATGATTCAAATTGCACTATATAATTGGATGCGATTTTAGTAGCAGTAATTACGCTGTCTATTACCGAGGCAATGCTTTCAGGATTGAACGCAAATTCGTTTTCAAAGCGAATCTGGTATTTGTCTTCTCCCTTTTTTTCAATTGGAAGAACTCGTGAGGAACTGTCTCCCAAACTAAGCAACACTTGATGTCCGACCATTCTCATTGAAACTTCGATGTGCTGTTCTTTTTTAGAAAGCACATCTCCATCAGCAAAACAAGCTGAGCTAAATAGCAACGAAATCAGAAAAAAAACCATGCGACTAATCATGCTGCAAAGTTATCGTCTTAATCGGCTGATAGATATAATTTGCATTCATTTTACAATGATTTACACTTCGTTTACGCACGAATCGTTGACACTCATCTACATTTGGTTCAAACAATAAAATATGAAAAAGAGCATTTTAATTTTCACCGTAGCAATTGCAACTATCAGCCTAACAATTTTTGGTTTGATGAATAAGGACAATTGCGCCACAGCACAGGAAACAGTAGCGCCTAGAAACCCAGTAGTTTTCAATACTGGTTTATCTGAAATACTTGGTGAGGAAGCTGAGATAAACTTCCTCTATGATTTCGGCCCGAATTTCCAGCTAACCGTTACTAAGCAAGAATTGGATGAAATAAAATCAATGAAAGATTTGTACCATGAGGAGTCTATTGTTACCTATAGGGCGGTTACGATAACCATTGTAGAAAACGAAAGGCTTACTTCAAAAAAAGCTACTGGGCCGAACGAAGTTCTGAATGAATCTCAAATTGAATTTTTACGATCTTTTGAATATTCTACCAGCTTTCAGATTGGTGGTGATGTGGTGCGTAAGAATCAGGAGACTGGCGAATTGGAGGATGGTTTTTCAAGACCTCATATTACGGTTGTTCCCGAGAACCAAGCTGAATACCTTAACGGAAAGGATGCGCTGCTTGATTACTTGAAAAAAGCGAGTGAAGAGGAGGTTGCCAAGTTGGACGAGAAAAAGCTTCAACCCGGTAAAGTCTTTTTTACAATTGCGAAGAATGGGACGATCTCTGATATAAAATTGCAATTGACCTGCGGCTATGAGTCCATAGATAAGCTGATGTTAAATCTGATTTCTAAGGCCCCTGGTAGGTGGAAACCGGCTTCAAACTCTCAAGGTGAAATTGTAGAACAAGAGTTGGTGTTTTCATTCGGAGATATGGGATGTTGATTCTTAAACCTTAGTAGCGTCTCCAACCACCAACTCAATAAAAGTAAAAACATGAAAAAAAGTATCGCCCTAGTCGTTCTTTCAGTTGTAATCGGTTGCACCGAAAAAACACCATCTATTTCGGCTCAGAACTCAGAGTTGTGCAGGTCTTTTTTGATTGATTCCTCTGAGCCCTACAATCATGAGTATGACTTGAAAGTTTCTGTTGAAGATGCTGGTAATGGCCAATATCGTTTAGTGAGTGTTATCGATTTTCATAATGGCGCATATACGGCATCTCCACTTTCCAACAACGATTTTACAGGCCTCTTCAAAATTGTATCCAAAGAGAATGACAAATTCACAATGGCTGATTCCTATGAAGAAATTCCTCGTTCTGTTGAAGAGACTGATCAGTTCGGGAATTTCGTTAATTGGGTCAAAGAACTGACTACTTACAAACGTGTTCTTCAGATTAATTCCCAAGAAGATTTTAAAGTATCAGGAATGGTCAGTTTCACCATTGAACCAACTTGCACCTTTGAAGAAATTCCGTTTGATGTTTTCTATGAGAATGGAGAATTGCGGGTGCAGCAATATCCTAAATTGGATAAGAGAACGTGCAGTATTCCTGTTTTGGAAGTCAGTATGTACGATTCTCCTTTGATTGACTATGAAATCGCTGTGAGCCATCCGTATGATGTCGATTTTAAGGTTGAAAAGGCAGAAGACGGTCAATTCAAGTTGGTCACCTCAATGAAATTGTATGGCGGTAGTTTCTTCGTTTCTCCGCATTCTACCACGGATTTTAAAGGAAGATTTAGCGTTGAAGTGGCACCAAATGACGATTTAAGTATTGGAACCGAATTCTTGGAAACGCCTCGCACGCAAACGGTTACTGACCCGCATCGATTTGTTAACGGCCCAGTGAATTGGGTCACTGAAGACACGAAGTATGACCATCCATTAAAACTTAATACAGACAAGGATTTTATGATTGGAGGTAAACTCATATTCGTAATTGAACCCAAGTGTACGTTAGAGGAGGTTCCCGTTATGTTTAAGTACGAGAATGGAGTCTTAACGGTTGAGAAGTGGGAATGTTGAGCGAGCTTATTAGAGCCTAATCGAAAGAACGCTCAAGGATAAAGCAAGTACTGCATCCGAGTGCTCTGAAAACTGTCGATTCCTTCTTTCCAAGTCTTGTGGATTTCATCTGCGGATTGTCCAGCAATAATCTGTTCGCGTAATGCTGATGAACCAGCTAGTTTGTCAAAGAAATCAGCCTTGAAAAACTTCTCCTTATTCGGGTAATTCTGATACGTTTCAATCAGCCATTCCAAGTTTATTTTTCCAAGATTTCGGAGGCTGTCAAGGCTATATTCGGATAAGTCAATGCCCTTGCATTTTTTGTTCTCCAGTTTTGGATATTTAGCCACGCCTTCAATGCTTTTTGGTGTAAATGAAGTGTTGTTATTTGGCATTTTTGGATAACCGAATTGCTGAAATGGTTTATCTGTTCCGCGGCCTTCGCTTACTTCAGTTCCTTCAAAAAAGCAAAGACTAGGGTAGAGGTAAATCGCTTTCTGATTTGGCAGGTTTGGTGATGGGGCAATTGGTAAGTCATAAATATCCGACCGATTGTAGTTCTCCATTTCAACTACAGTCAAATCGCATTGAATCCCGCCTTTCAGCCAACCTTCTCCATTAACCATTTTGGCGTATTCTCCAACGGTCATTCCATGCACAATTGGCACTTCGTGTAAACCAACAAAAGAGGAGAATTCCTTATCCAGAATAGGCCCATCAACGTAATGTCCGTTAGGGTTTGGGCGATCTAAAACAGTCACAGAAATGCCATTTTCTCCACAAGCTTCCATCATATGACTCATGGTGCTGATGTAGGTGTAAAACCGCGCTCCAACGTCCTGAATATCAAAAATCACTACATCCAAACCTTTCAATTTATCAGCAGAAGGCTTGTAATTGCTGCCGTAAAGAGAAAGAATTGGCAAGCCAGTTTTTTCATCCACGCCATCTGTAATCTTTTCACCTGCACTTGCATTGCCACGAAAACCGTGTTCTGGCGCAAAAACACTTTGAATGTTTACACCTAACGCAACAAGCGAATCAACTAAATGTGTCGTTCCAATAGTGGAGGTTTGGTTGGCAATAATGCCAACTGTTTTCCCTTTCAAAAGTGGTAGATATTCTTGCGTTCTTTCTGCGCCTAAACGAAGCGAATCCGCAATAACTGCAATCGAAGTTTCTACGTTTGATGGTTGCGGTGCTGGAGCGGGTTGGCTGCAAGCCGATAACCCTAAAAGCACAAGTAAGTATTTGATAGTTTTCGTCATAAGCGACAATGATAACGGACTTAACGTAGAAAACATTTTAAGGCCACAGATTCACGGATTTTCTCAGAATGCACACAGATTGTTTCATAATCCATTTATCTGTCTGAATCTGACGGTCTGTGGCTCATTCATGTTTATTTAGACCTTTGACAA
>JBLHEU010000177.1:0-6460 GCA_047614525.1 Bacteroidia bacterium
TCTGGAATATGGTGAGTTAGATAATGCGAAAGAGGCGATAGACCCAACTATTTCGCATGAGAAAACTATGAATGAGGCCAAAACTTGGTACTTCAGAGGACTCATTTATCAAGCCATCTACGAAACGAAAGATGAGAAGTATAAAACTCTGGATGACAACCCGTTACAGGTTGCATACGAAAGCTTTGCTAAATGCGTAGAGCTAGATGAAAAGAAGTATCATACTGATATGGTTCTTAAATATCTAGATATAGAAGGCAAACAGTTCGTGAACCAAGGAATCTTAGCCTATAACGCTAAGGAATATGCAAAGGCTTTGAAGGCATTCGAAAACACGTTGGCTATCTGTAAAATCGAGAATATTGAACGTACCGACACATTGGCAATCTATTACGCAGGTGCTTGTGCACAGGAAACTGGAGATTTAGCTAAATCTGAGATGTATTACCGTCAGGCAATTGCTGTTGGTTACAAAGCTGAGGCTGCTTACGTAAGAATGGAAAGAATGTATGCCGCTGCTGAAAACAACGAGAAAGCGTTTGCCATTTTAAAAGAAGGCAGAGAGAAATTTCCAGAAAACCAGACAATGATTACCGATGAGGTGAACGTTTATTTGGGCCAGGATAAGCACGCTGAAGCCGTTACAGCATTGTCTGCCGCAATCAAAGGGGAACCGGATAATGCTTCGTTGCATTTTGCTTTTGGTTTTGTTAACGATAGACTAGCTTCTAAGGAATTAGAGAAAGATGATAACGGTGGAGAGCAATATGATCTGTATATGATAGCCGCTGAGAATAGCTACAAAAAGGCTATGGAATTGGACCCAACAAATTTTGATGCGGTGTATAATCTTGGAGCAATGTACTTTAACAGAGCTGTTAAGATGAATGAAGCAGCCAACATGATTGACGACATGAAGAAATTTGAGATCGCAAGAGATGCTGCTGATGTTGAGTTTGATATTTCGTTGCCAATACTTGAGCAAGCTTATCAAATCAATGCTGACGATAAAGGGGTATTAGCTTCTCTTAAACAACTGTATTACAGAAAGATGGCAAAGGACGAATCATACAAAACCAAGTATGATGAGATTGTAGCTAAACTAAAATAAGAACTTAGAAGAGGGGAACACTTTAGTTGTGTTCCCCTTTCTTTTACTAATCCTATTTAACATAATATTAATTATAGACTAATCCGTAAGTGCAGAATAAAATGACGTTATCCATTATAGGTTATTTAATAAACACCTAAAGTCTGGTTCTAGTATCGCACTGGAGTGTATTTATGGAACTTAGCTTCAGTATTGTGTAATCACAGAGCTCCGGGCCATCTTACATGCCAGCAGTGAGCACAACAGTAATTTTACTCGGGCGGATGATTAGTAAACAACCAATAGAGCACTAAATCTCTTGTGGATGACATAAACTTGCTAAAATCTACAGATTTAACGATGTAGCTATTGGCTCCAGATTCATACGTTGCTATTACATCCTTTTCTTCTCTGGATGAGGTCATAATCACAACAGGAACCAAGCATGTCCGTTCATCAGCTCTTATCTGCTTAAGTACGTCAATCCCATCAATTTTCGGCAGTTTCAAATCGAGGAGAATAATTTTCGGTTTATCATCTACGCTCCTATCTGAATACTGCTCTTTAGCGAAAATGAAGTTTAGTGCTTCTTCACCATCTTTTACCCAAAAAAACTTGTTAGCAGGAAGTTTGAGCTGAATTAAAGCTCGGTTTATCAGTTTGGCATCGGCATGATTATCCTCTACAATCAACAATTCAATGTTATGATAATCAGTGTTTTCCATATAATTAAGTTCTGTGTTTTACGATTTGGATGAGTAAGCGAATACTATATCTGAAAATAGAACGTGGCGCCTTTATCAATATCGCCTTCAGCCCAGATCTTTCCTCCATGTCTTTTTATGATACGATGAACAATGGCCAATCCAACTCCCGTACCTTCAAACTCTCCTTGTGAATGTAATCGCTGAAACACGCCAAATAGCTTTTCTGCATAATCCATTTTAAAGCCAACGCCATTGTCTTTTACATAATAGGTTGTTTTACTGGCCGTCTTCTTTGCTCCTATCTCAATCTTTGGCACCTCATTCTTAGATGAATATTTAAACGAATTGGAGAACAGGTTGACCAACACTTGAAGCAGTAGATCTGCATCACCCTTGACAGCAGGTAGATTTTTTAGGTCTACCGTGTAATCTTTCATATCAAAGGATGCTTCTAGGTTTTTCAGTGCTACTTCAGCCAGTCTGTTCATGTTAACTTCAACCTTATTAATCTTCTGTCTTCCAAGCCGCGAAAATTGAAGCAGGTCATCAATCAATCGCCCCATGTGGCGCGCGTTATCCTTTATTACCCTGATGGTTTCTCTTCCTTCATCATCCAGCTTATCAGAATAATCCTCTTCTAGAATTTCGGCAAAGCCATTTACCGCACGCAATGGTGCACGAAGGTCATGTGAGACCGAATAACTGAAACTCTCCAATTCTTCATTGACAATGGCGAGCTCAGCCGCGTGTTTTTCCTTCTCTTTGTTTCGAAGAATTACCTCGTTGGCGATGATTAACTCAGCCGCTCGTTTCTCCTTCTGCTCAGTCTGAAAGTCAACTTCTTTGTTAGCGAGGATTAGCTCAGCCGCTCGTTTTTCCTTCAGCTCAGTCTGAAGGTCAACTTCTTTATCAGCGATGATTAGCTCAGCCACCCGTTTCTTCTTCTCCTCAGTCTGAAAGTCAACTTCTTTGTTAGCGAGGATTAGCTCAGCCGCTCGTTGCTTCCTCTGCTCGGTGTGCCGAATATCATTCTTCGACAGCACCACACTTAACCATGCTATCAGAAACAAGGTAGCTATTAGTGCAATAGCTAACCAGATAGGATTAATACCTATTTCTGAGCGTAATTGATCTCGAGGTATGTACGTGCTGAAGATCATTTCCTCATGCTTTTCGGTACCCTTAACGTCCTTTTTTATACGATTGTACACAAAAAGTCCATTGTCGGTCATAACTGTACCGTTCTGATCGGCTTTCATTAGTTTCCATTCTTCGGGGAAAAAAGATGAGAAACGCTGATTAGAAGTATCAGCCAACAGGTGGGTGAACCTAGGGTACTTTTTTGGTGCTGCAAGCCAATATCCACTTGCTGTCATAAGCATGACGCCATCTGTGCTGGACATTGCCATAAGGCCATCCAAATAAGAGTTCATGAGGTAGTTGGTAACCACAATGCCCAACTCGTCACCATTTTTGCTAATTACTTTTTTACCAACTCTTATTACAGACTTGCGCTTTCCTTTTATCTGCCCATTTTCCTGGTTCAAATCAATAGCACTTATGAATGTCTGCCCTTCTTTAAGATTCTGTATAAGTTTGAAATAACGTCTGTCCGATTCGTTCCGTAATGGCTTGGCATGCTGAGCAGTTAGATCTACCCGAATTACCTCTTGCCCGTCTATATCTATTACCCGTATCTGATCATAATCGCCTACCGCCTGAGCTATATTGACCAGGTCTCTCTTTAAAGCTTGGTGGTCATTCTCTGTTCCATTAAGCAAATCGATAACACCTTGCTGTTGAGTAAGATAATTCACGTTAGATATAAGTGGCCGGTAAAAGTCGTTGAGGTTTTCTCTTAACAATTGAACCTTGCCCTCCTCATTCTTCTCAACAATTTCGAGTCCATGTTGGTACTGCGAATTGTAAATAAAAATGATGCCTGCAGAGAAAATAGTGCCTAACGGCAAGAAATAAAGCAGGAAATGCTTGAAAAAAAGTTGGTTCATACTAAATATTATTTAGTGCAATAGCGGTTATTTAAGAGGGACATTCATGTGGTCAATTATAACCGTACACCCATTAGTAGAATGTCATCAACTTGTTCATTTTTACCCATCCAATCGGTGAAATGCTTTTCTATGGCTTTTTCCTGCTCTTTGCCTGACAGGTGATGAATATTCATGAGTAAGGCTTTCAGTTTACCTATCATCATTTTACGCCCCCTTTCTCCACCAAACTGATCGGCATAGCCATCCGAAAAAAGATAAACTATGTCGCCTTGCTTGTAGTCAATTATTACGGTCTGGTAATCCCTTTTCTCATCAGACCAGCCTGCCCCAACACCAAACCTAGAACCTTTGATGTAGTGCAGCTCGTTGTCGGAGATATGTATGAGCGGCCGGCCACCACCTGCGAACATGAGACGTTTCTTTCGCTTCTCCACAGAAATAACGCTCAGATCCATACCATCCAAGACCTGTTCATTAGCAGATTTTCCCAACGTTTTTTGTAGCCGAACATCCAATTCTTCAAGAATGAACGATGGATATTTAATTCCGTTTTCGGTAACTATATTATTGAGCAGATTTATTCCCAACATGCTCAGGAATGCACCTGGCACTCCGTGCCCAGTACAATCTGCCGCAATGATTACCACACCATTACCATTGTCTAGCTCATTAAACCAATAAAAATCCCCACTTACTACATCTTTTGGCCGATAATAGATCA
This sequence comes from Bacteroidia bacterium, assembly GCA_047614525.1. Taxonomy (GTDB): domain Bacteria; phylum Bacteroidota; class Bacteroidia; order UBA10329; family UBA10329; genus UBA10329. The sequence continues at coordinate 4,531 of JBLHEU010000177.1, forward strand.
CACTGTCTTCAACAAGTTGATTTAAAACCTTTCGCTCTGAGAGTACAGCTTGCTGTAGCAGTAGTGCGTAGTTTATACTGTCTTTTATGTCTTTGAGGTACGTCTCAAGCAGCTTATGGGATTGTTCTAATTCCAATGTGCGTTCCTTTACCTGTAGTTCAAGTTGCTCTGTGAATTCTGCTCGTTCTTTCTCTATCTTCTTCTGCTCGGTTACATCTCGCACTACGGCCATCATCAACTTTTCATTTTCTCTGTCAATGTGGCTTAGCATAATATCTACTGGAAACTCGCTTCCATCCTTCCGCCTAGCAAACAAATCAAGTTCGGAACCCATTGGTATGCTAGGTGGGTTTTTATGAAAACACTTTGGAATGAGCTTTTCCGCTTTTTTTCCTAGTACTTCTTTCTCAGCGTATCCAAAATATTTTTGGGCCTGCAAATTGAAAAATGTAATGATGCCGTGATCATTCATAAGTATAATTGCATCTGGAGATTGCTCAAGTACACGCTGTAAACGCCTCTCGCTGGCTATCAGACTTTCGTTTTTGATGCGGCTCTCTTCTCGTAGGCTAAATTTTTCTACAGCCGCTTCTAAAGCCACCGGTAAACGCGTAAGTCGGTCTTTTAGGATGAAATCGTCTAAACCAAGTCGGAGCATTTCTGTGGCAACCTGATCTTGCAAGGTCCCTGTAATGAGTAGAAACGGAATGTCTAACCCTTTTTGCTTCAATATTTCATAGGCCTCAGTTCCTTTGAAAGACGGTAAGTTGTAGTCGCTGAGAATAACATCGGGCAATACGGACCCGTTCAGCTTATCTATAAAGGCTTCTTTCGTTTCCACAACCTCATAGTCGAATTCTAGATTAGCCTTTTTAAGCTCCCTTACCGTGAGCTTGGCATCTAAAGGGTTGTCTTCAATGATTAGAATGTGCATTTCAAGGAATTGGGGTTTAAGACCATACGTAGTGTTATAAGAAAGGTTCGGGTTTCATTAAAGCTAATTATTTCATAACAAGTAACCGATTTTATTGAACAGGCTTTATTTCACTGGTCAGTTGCCAGTTCTGACGTATAGTACATCTTAATAGACAAATTGCTAATGCTAGGCGCAGTTTCGTTCGATACCCAAATCTTTAATTCAGCATCTAAATCAAACGTGCCAGATGTTTCTATGCTAGACCCAGATCGGCTGCGGTAACCGACCGATTTGCACTCTGCTTTTCTACCAGTTATACCCTGTTTATCTACAAATATCAATCGTTTGTTGGCTACAAACATGTCTCTAATAAGTTTAAAATCCTCTCCATCACAAAGGAGAGTTCCAAATTCTTGATCTAAATTTTCTTTGCTTACTGAACCTGCATTACCGAGTAACCCTGAAAAAAAACCATTGTTTTATATTTAGTTGTTTACTCTTTTTTTAGTTTTAAAAGACCTCGGAGGTCTTTGCTCCACTTTTCTGTTCCGCTGCGTTTGTTTGGTGGGTAAAATTACTGGACACACAATAACTAAACGAACATTCTTTTCAAATACATTTCATTGAATAAATATATTCATATAATAATTTACGCGTCTATTTAAGAACAAAAAGAATGCTTTTTATTCTCAAAAATATATCAGAATTATTTCGGTGAAATGCTATTTCGAGAAACAACAGCAACACGGCTCCGTTTAACTACCAATTATCTTTCTGATTGTTCAAATTTGGTTTTTTTAACCGGTTGCATTACAAAGACTCCCTTTTTACAACTCCTGAAACTCAAACATTGGAGCACCTTTTTCTCCATTTTGCGTATAGAAATCGATGAAATGAAGTTTCCAAAAGATACCTTCTGAATTACGCAGTAGATAGATTCTGTCTGCCTCTATGGTGTAGGAGCCCAAGTCAAAATTGAATTCTTTCCAGTCATACCCAAGAATGTCCACAGCA
>JBLHEU010000178.1:0-6319 GCA_047614525.1 Bacteroidia bacterium
TCAAGTACTTATCCACAATAAATTATCTGATTCTAATGGCAGTATAAGAACGGATGATTAACCCTGTTAACTTTACAATTATAAAAACCTGAATTGACCAAGTGAGCAATCCTTATTTATCGATAATCGTAGCTGTGCGCAACGATAATTATGGAGGTGATTTTAATGCTCGATTGCAAAACTTTATTTCTTGGAATACACGGTTACTTGAAGAGTACAAGCTAAAGGCGGAAATCGTTTTAGTTAATTGGAATCCAATCGAGGAAAATCAGCCGTTACAGGAGCTGTTCAATTGGCCGCAAAACCGTAAGTATGTTGAGTATGAAATTGTGGAAGTAACAAATGCGGTACACAAGACTTTTGTAAACGAAGCAATTAGAAAAACGGTTCCGCTTTTTGAGTTTGTAGCTAAAAATGTAGGTATACAGAGGTGTTCTGGAGAATATATATTATGTACCAATGCTGATATTATGTTGTCTGAAAGTTTAGTGGAAATACTTGCACAGAGAAAGTTGAAGCCGAGTAGTTTGTACCGTGCCATTAGGTTAGACTTTCAGTCCATTAACTCGCCTAGTTTTAGCGAGTTGGAAATAAAGAAAAATTGCACCACGGCCTTCTTAAGAACTGGAGGCGTTAAGTTAAAACAGAGCTTAGGATTTGCCTTGGCATACAGGCTGGCCAAAGTTCAAGACCAGCTGAGGAAATGGGCTCTGTTTCCGTGGTTATATATTACCGCTAAAACCAACTTTTATCAAGAAAGAAAGTTTCTGTTTCGGCACGCGTTTAATGCCTGTGGCGATTTTGCTTTGCTTGACAGAAAAAGCTGGTTAAGTGGATGTCATTATCATGAAAACACCAGAATTTCTACCCACACAGACTCTATTCATTTACTCACTTGCTTATCAAACGGTATAAAACCTTTTGATTTGGATGGCTTTGTTTATCACCAAGAGCACGAAAGAAGGTTTAATTTTTCTGAGGTAAACCCAGATATGGACGATATGTTTAGTCGCCTTTTATTAGAAATTCGTAGTCTGCTAAACGGTAATTTTGTTGCGCCAAGCAATTCTTGGGGTTGTAAGGAAATAAAGATGGAGGAAGAAAAGTTTTGAGCGCGGCACCTCAAATATCATTTGTGGTCGCTTCTAGGAATGACAACCATGGAGGCGACATGCTCAAACGGATGCGCATTTTTACTAACGGACTTTATCATCAAACTAGAAAGTACAATTTAACGGCAGAGTTAATTTTTGTAGAATGGAATCCTGACCCTAAGAAGCCATTATTACATGAGGTGTTGCCCAAACCGTCTACAGACGATTGCTTAATCGTGAGGTATGTTGTGGTTGATGAAAAAATTCACAGTACATATAAAGTCGGTAGAAACATGCCGCTTTTTCAGATGATTGCTAAAAATGTGGGAATAAGAAGAGCAAAGGGCAACTTTGTAGTTTGCACAAATGTTGACCTGCTTTTTAGCGATTCTCTCATGCGTTTTTTGGCAACCAGCAGGCTGGATGAAAATACTTTTTACAGAGCCAATAGATGCGACATTCCGAAAGGAATAGATGAAAATCAATCGGTAGAAAATATGCTGGCATTTGCAAAATCGAATGTGCTTCAGCGCTTAGGAAAAAACCACCATTATCCGGAATTAGAGGACACTACATCTTGGATGTTTCGTGTTCCGTTGGGAGGAAGATTGATGGCCATTCCAAAACAGATTAAACGGTGGAGGGGCAAGCAAACCGTTGATGATAAAATTGCCATACTTGATACAGATGCCTGTGGCGATTTTACCATGATGAGCAAACAAGGCTGGGAGAAGGTTAAGGGATATTATGAGCTAGATGCTTATTCTATCCACATAGATTCTTTAGCGCTAATTTGTGCAATGGCCTGCGGTATGCAACAAAAAATTTTAGATGATGAAATGGTAACTTACCACATAAGCCATGAATCCGGCTGGGAGTTAGCTGATCCGATTAAGAAGCTTTATAATGATCTTGAAAGACCAATGGTAGATTGGAGTTCAGTTCGTTCTTTAGCGCAAAAGATGCTTCAAGATAAAAAGTTGACTCAGGTAAATGACGAGGATTGGGGATATGCCACCCATAAGTTTAAAGAATACATCCTTGAGGCTAGGAAAGAAACAATCGAGTTAAATTAATGAGGAAAATTGCAATTATTGGGGTTGGCAAACTGGGCCTGTGTTTTGCCCTCAATTTAGAGCGCGCTGGCTATTCAGTTTGGGGGATAGAAGCAAATGAAACGTATCTTAACTCTCTTCAAAACGGTAGTTTTAAAAGTCCTGAGCCGGATGTGAATGAGCTACTGAGTAATGTTTCAAAACTGCATCTCACCAATAACTTGCAATGTATTGTTGATGAAAACATAACAGACATTTTTATAATGGTAGCCACGCCATCATTACCAGGTGGAACCTACGACCATAGCCAAGTAGAACGCGTTGCCGAAAAACTGAATGGCATTGGCAATCCCCAAAACCAACGACATATTTATATGGGTTGCACCACCATGCCAGGTTATTGCAATCAACTTGGCGAGCGCATGACGGAGTTTGGTTACACCGTATCGTATAATCCAGAGTTTATCGCGCAAGGCGCAATAATTAAGGATCAGCTTTACCCAGACCAGGTGTTAATTGGCGAAGCAAACCAACAAGCGGGCAATAGATTGGAGGATATTTATAGACAAATGGTTCGGAGCCAACCTGTGTATTGCAGAATGGACCCATTGAGTGCTGAGATTGCAAAATTGGCCACTAATTGTTTTCTCACCACTAAGATTTCCTTCGCAAATTCAATAGGCGATTTGGCTACAAAATCTGGTGCCAACCCTGATAAAATACTTGCCGCCATTGGTGCCGATTCTCGGATAGGATACAAATATTTAGGTTACGGTTTTGGTTTTGGAGGACCTTGTTTTCCAAGAGACAACCGTGCTCTGGGAAAATTTGCAGAAAAGCAAGGTTACCCGTTGATAATTAGTAAGGCCACAGATGTTGTGAATGACGAGCATTTTGAATTTCAATTGCAGCAATACTTAACCGCTCATTCTGCAGATGAAACAATTGTTTTTGAAGGCGTAGCATATAAAAAAGGAACTACTCAGTTAACCGAGTCTCAGCAGTTAAGGTTGGCAGTAGCGGTTGCAAAATCAGGAAGAAAGGTCACTATTATTGAAAATGCGGAGGTAGCTGCACAATTGCATGTAATGCACCCCGGCTTGTTTGAAATCAAAACACAAAATCCCGGAGGGTAGGTAGTGCTATAGTGTGAAAAAACTGTCCCAACATAATGCGTTAAAATTTCTGCTGGTTTTTTTACTGGCCGTGCTGCAGTACGCCAATACAGGAAGTCATGATTATGCTTGGGATGATGCCATTGTTGTTACTGAAAACACACGTGTTCAGAAGGGCTTGTCGGATGTGCCAGAGCTTTTTGAGAATATCAAAACAAGCGAAACTCAGAACAGGTACGGTTACAGACCTATTTCGCTACTCTCGTTTGCTACAGATGTAGAATTGTTTGGATTGAACGCTAAGGCTGCTCACAAGACAAACATCTTGCTGTACGCAATTCTATGCATACTAATCCTTTACTTTCTCAATACGTTCTTTCCTGCCGTGGGATGGACGAATTTCTTCATTGCAATTTTGTTTGTGGTTCATCCACTTCATACAGAGGTGGTGGCCAACATAAAGAGTCGGGATGAGATTTTAGCCATGTTTTTTGGAATTCTTGGGCTAGTCTTTTTTTTTAAGGCATACACCCGTAAGAAAGTCTTTTTTTACCTGTTCAGCGGAATGGCATTTATTCTGTCTTTCTTATCAAAAGAAAGCGGTATTACATTTTGTGGAATTGCGGTATTAATCCCTTGGTATTACTCAGAAGGAGGTTTCAAGAAAATTAAATGGCGAGCCATGGTTCCTGCCTTGCTTTTTCTTGCGCTCTTATTAGCCATAAGAGTGTTCGTTTATTCGGATAGTTTCTTCCAGTCAACAGATTGGGAATTGGTTACAAAAGGACTTTTTCATCAGGATGGTTTTGTCGGAAACCCCTTGGTAGATTCTGGGTGGTTAGACAAGCTGGCAATGGCATTTTACCTGATTATTTTTTATCTCTATAAATTCTTTTGGTCTTACCCGTTAATACATGATTACAGTTATAATCAGCTGCAGGTTTTTACTTGGGTAAACTGGCAGGTTTGGGGTGCGGTTTTTATGTGCTTGGTTCTATTTGGTTTTGGGCTTAAGGGGTTAGTACAACGAAAAAGCTACGGGTTTGGAATAGCCTTTTTTCTCGTCACATCTTCTATTTACCTACACGTAATTCAGCCTGCACCCGACATTTTTGGAGAAAGATTTCTGTTTGTTCCTTCACTTGGTATTTGTATTGTGCTCATCACTCTATACAATTTACCAATAAAGCAACATTTGGTTAATCTTACAATTGTGCTGTTGCTTGTACCTGCTTCAATCTATACCTATGAGCGCAATAAGGTTTGGAGGAACAATGAAACATTACTTAAAACCGATTTGGCTCATTTAGATAATTGTGCGCGAGCCAATTATAATTATGCGCTTATGATTCATGCCGAATATTATGAATCAGCGGAAAGGGATAAGGATTCTTTGCGTCCAGAAATTCTTAAAGCCTACGAGCGTACGGTTGCTATTACAGACAGACTGCTGAATGCCGAAGTTGATTTGAGTGCTGCTTATATGGAGTTTGGAATGCCGGATAAAGCATATCCGATGTTTATCAGTTTAACCGAACGATACCCAGATCTTTCTACTCCTTATGTGCAAATCGGTAAATATCATATGTCGTTTAAGCAATATGCGGAAGCTCTTGGGTATTTTGAGAAGGCTTTAGAAAAAGGAATGGCCAATTCCGACTATCACTACCTGATGTCCATCTGCCAATTCAATACTGGAAAAAGAGAAGAAGCCATTGCAACTTTGCTACAAGGTGAAAAACTAGGAGTCTCTTCACCGGCCTATTTTTCTTTGGAAGCTCGGTTATATATGAAGATGAATCAGGTAGATTTTGCAATTTTTTCTATTGAAAGAGGTTTGAGGCAGTTTCCGTCTGACACACAGCTTAAAGAAGGCTTAATCAAGTTAAGAGCGATTAAGGGTAAAGCAGCTTACAACGCTAAATAATTTTTCTTTTAAACAATTAGTTGTGGAAAGTTTATTTTCGTTGATTACAATCTAGACACTTGGCGCTATTAATCTTTTAAAATGAAACAGCTTTATTTTCTTGCCCTTTTGTTACTCAATGCATTTTTTGCAAATGCTCAATTGGTTACAAAAACTTCAAATCCACCTGGGTCTACATCTATAGACGGATGCGGTAGTTATTGCCTTGAAGTTCCCAATCCATTGTCGTTTACAACAGCGGATTTCACCACAGGCTGTCTAATAACGGATGTAAATGTTACAGTTAGGTGGGCAAAAACCGATGGTACTTGTTCAGCTCCAGGAGTTGGTAGCTCTTTTCATAACGAGACTAACTTCCGAATAGAAAGCCCAGTTAGCAATGAAGTTCTTGTACGGCCTGGTACCTATACTGGTGACGCAACAATGTCTGCTGTTACACAGACATTTAATCAGCAAGCAAGTGTTATAGCAGGTGGGGCTACACCATTGTCGGGTGCCTATCGCCCTAATAATGGTGACCTAAATAATTATAATGGGACATCGGGTTTAGGCACTTGGCGTTTGCGCGCTGGAGATACTGGTGGAGGAGACCCCTTATGTATTGATTATTACTCAGTTTCGATTACAACAAGCCCTGATGTAGTCGTCCCTACTTTTGTAACTATGCCAGGAGATGTTACTCTTACGGCATCCAGCACTACTTGCAGTGCAATACATTCTTGGAGTACACCTACTGTAAGTGATCTTTGTGGAGCAACCGTTTCGCAAATCAGTGGCCTTACCAGCGGGAGTGCCTTCCCATTAGGTTTATCTACAGTTCTTTATCGTGCTACAGATAGTTATGGAAACACTACGGACTATTCGTTCGATGTAGTAGTTAATGATGTTACTGACCCTGTTATCACTGTTTGTGCATCACCAATAAGTATAGTTGGTAATGGCTCTTGCCAAGGAACTGCTCCTAATTTAACGGGTGCTGTAACAGCAACTGACAATTGTACGGGTTCTCCTACGATAACACAATCTCCTGCAGCAGGTTCAACCTTAGGCTTAGGAACAACAACTATTACTTTTACAGCTACTGATGGTTCAGGAAGGACCGACCAGTGTACTGTAAATATTAATGTT
>JBLHEU010000179.1:0-6284 GCA_047614525.1 Bacteroidia bacterium
CAAAAGACATTGTAACCTGAAGTCCGTTTGAAGTTCCTAACAAAGGAGAGACTAGCGAACTAAATTGATTACCGCTATAAATATTACCTCTTACACTTCTAGTAGACTCACATGGCAGATTGGTAGTTGTACCTAAACCCGCAGCGCCCCAAAGCGTAGCTCCCTGAAAATCTTCTGTATGAAAGACCTGTGCACTTGCGCTGCTTGCAAAGGCAAACAACATAACCAGTCCGAGCAGTGCTCCTCCTAGCTTACGCCACATTCCAGATCCATTCTGGGTTAGACTTCCTTTTGTAAAATTCTCCATTTGTTATAAGGTTAATTAGTGACGGTTAATTACTTGTTAAATTCCTTCAGCACGTGTATCACGTAAATAGGGACTGTGAAATAACTAAAATTTATTGGTTATGAAACTTTTTTTATAACCTAAATTTAACATTCCACCCAAAATAGTCACGACAAAGACCAACTTTAACGCCTCCAAGGGGTCAGGTTTATCGACCAACGGCAATTAAACTTGAAAAACAGCATTATCTACCTTTAAAATAATGGGAAGTGTACGTTTAAGTGTTCAATGATTTTAATTTCCGATGTAGCCATTAATACTTTAAGCCATTCTCAAATCGTAACAAATGTTTCATTCTTTAACACATAAATTACAAATCAGGTAGGAAATGGTGTGGCCAGCACATCGTTTAGCAGCAACTTATCTTATATCATATCTGGCACTACGCACATCGCGTAAAAAGACATTGGTTTGGTATATCTCCATTATACGCAAGGCTAGATGCCTTACCACAACAACAGCATATTGGGATTGGGCTAGACTACCATCTTTATCCCTTTAAAAATTGGAACAACGCATTACGCTATTTTGCACTTGGCATACATTATAAGTTATGAGTGGAATGACAGCTGAAAAAGCGCGCCCTAGTATATAAGGTATAATTTGGACTAGAAACTTTACTCGGCAGCGGCTTTTGTATTTCATTAAACGCCAACTTTGGAATCTGCCATGCACTGCGTTAAAAGGTTACTTATGGCAAAACCGCGACATTCGGTTCTAAAAGCAACGTTAACTATTTCATTCCCGTGTTTCGGGTATCTTACCAGCTCAGATGAACATCATTTCTAAAAAGAAGCATTTCTACCCTATCGTTCCTCAATTGAGGAAGTACCTTAAGAAGGAAGGTCGGGTTATGAAGTTTGGATTGGATTATTCTGACCTGCTAGAGCATAAACTCGCCACACCCCTTCTGGATAAAAAGGGAAAAGACACACTTTGGGAAACGGTGTTTTATGAGCCAGAACGCACCGAGGAATTAAACAAGGCGCTTACCTATATATATGTTATGCTGAAAAACGAGGGAGATTTCAGCTCCTTTGAGCATTTGCGGGTAGAGCGCATTGACTATTGTGCTTTTGGCAATTCTAATCCGTTTAGAATTCGGATTGTAAATACCTATAACGATAACTACGATTACTTCTACGTAAAGACTGCTGATGCGTCTCGCGTTTATGGGTTGGAGCTAGAGCATCTTCTTTCTCCTAATCGTATTAGTTATTACGTTGATGAAGGGACTTTGATTGAAGAACATATTGCTGGAATACCAGGCGATATGTTTTTGGCAACTATGTTGTACAACAGGCAAACCAATAAAGTGAGATTGGCCAAGGAGTTTGTGAAGTTTAATGAGCGTTGTTTTATCACTCTTTTGGGTGACATGCGTAGTTACAATTACGTAATAGCTATTACTCCCGATTTTGATGATGTACAGTATCGGATTAGGGCAATAGATTTTGACCAGCAATGTTTTGAAGGTCGAAAGAATCTCTACCTGCCACAATACTTTAAGGAGAATTTGCCATTGGTTGAATTAGGCATCGAACTGATGAACGACAAAACGATGAAGCAGTATCAAACCGAAGAGCGTTCTCTCATTGCTAGAAGGTTAATTGCCGCACGGTATCGCTTAAAAGACCTTATAGATTGTTTGGAGACGGATACAATTTCAACCGTTGAGAAGGTGAAGCAACTAAGAGAAGATTTAGCGGCTCATCATCAAAATGATGATTTCTTGAGTTGTGATAAAATGGGTTCTATTTTGAAGCTTCAACTCAAATCAACCCTTGCTAAGCAGATTAGAAAGGTGAGGAGCCTTTAACTAGAGTGTAATCCACCAAATAAGCTTCAACACTACTGCCCTATTTTTCACGGAAAGTGTTTGGTCGTAATTATCGGTGTAAACTAAGTACAAATCAGACATTGGCTTGAAACGCCACTGAAAACGGGCGTTGATATTAAAGTTATCTGCCTGCGTATTATACTGAAAGAATGTGGTGAAGAAAATGCTTCTCGTAAACGAGAATTCAAACTTTGGGCCTATTAGATGCAGGCTTGCTCTTCTTCCATTCGGTAACCAAATCTGATTCTGATTATAAGCCACAGACAAGATTGCAAACGGCTGTGCACGATAACCTAAGGTCACATTAGACGTGAATTTTGTGCCTGAATAATACGACCCGAACGTACCGCGTACTGAAGTGGTAAAACGTTTCCTGACATCCGTCTTGTAAAAAATGAAACCATCTCTATAATCATAACCTCCTTTACCAATGGCTTCTTGGTCGGTAAAGGTCACATCGGTATCAAAAAACAGTTTTGTAAACCATTCTTCATAGCCAACTTCTAAGTATGAGGTGTTCTTGAATTTGACTTTGTATCCTGCATATAAATAGCGGTCGGTCTCACTGAACTGTTCATCAAAAAAGCCATCATAAGATACTTTCGGGCCATGCCAGTTTACCACCTTTCCGTTTTTTGGAAAGAACTTGTAGCTAAAGCTTGGCTCTAGTCTCCAATATGTGTGCTTTTCTACTTCTCCAGTTTCTGAATTAAAACGACTCAATCGTGGAACAAACCCTACTTCGGCATTGTAGCCCTTATTAACATATTCATGATTCCAATGCACCGTTACGTTGGCAGAATTATACATTAACCAAGTAGCGTTAGCGCCAACAAAGGCATCATCTCCTGGAGAAAAGCTATGGTGATAAAACGCTTTCCCTTGCCATTTGCCGTTGGCTGATGCTAAATTAAAATCAAGACCAAGCAAGCGGTTGTAATCAGACCATTCTGGTCGGAAATTATCGAAGGCTTGTTTGTTCACAAAAATCATCCCAATATTAGAGCGCTTGAATACACGCCTTTGCACTGCTGCCACCGTAAAATTCTCTGAGTTTGAGCCTTGCGGAACACCTCCTTCTGTTTGCATACTCATAAAACCAATGCGCCAGTTCTTATTCACTTTTCCGCTCAATCTAAAACCACCCAAAATGGGTACAATCTGACCGCCATTAAGACCAATTCTCCTACTAAAAAACGGTCTTATCTTACTAAACCCAAATCGAGCAAAGAGATCATTGTTCTCAATAAAAAATTGTCTTTGCTCTGGAAAGAAAAGGCTGAACCTTGAAAGGTTGGTTACCTGCCTGTCAACCTCCACTTGTGAAAAGTCTGGACGTATGGTTAAATCCAGGTTGAGTGATGAAGTAACCGCAATCTTGGCATCTAAACCTAGGTTCCAAGGCACTTCGGTTTTCTTCTCAACCTCGTAATCGTGGTTCACTCCAACAATTCCGTACGGAATGATGGAAACGTTAGCTCCCGCTTTCTTCGGTGGTGCATCCCACAAAAGTTTACCCGTATACGCCAAGTTCGCCACATTCTGACCGCGCTGAACCCAACTCCAAGTACTGCTTTCGTTACGTTTCAGGTCATTTCGAGCGAAATTGATTCCCCATTCAGAAATATCTGAGTTATAGCGAATGGATTTAAACGGAATCTTCATCTCCACAATCCACTTTCCGTCTTCAACTTTTACTTCGCTAAACCAACGGTTATCCCAAGCCGTTGTAACGCCAAAACCCCCACCATTTTCCACAGTTCCTTCTCGCTGAACACCAAGGGGGTTCACAGAAAAACTGAAGCCGTTAGCACCATCATCAAACGGGTCTATAAAAACGGCAAATGCATCGCTAACAGGAAACGAGAAGTCGCGCTTAAGCGATTGAATCACGTACTTTCCGTCTATCTCATCAAAACAAATGGCGGCTATGTAAAGGTTCTTATCGTCATACGTGAGCATGACGTCCGTTCTTGTTTCCGCTTGAGAACTATCAAATGGGAATGTTTGTTCAAACTTCTCAGCTACATCAGCTGACTTCCAATCCGCTTCATTCAAAATACCATCTAGCGTAATCTTGCCTTGGGCCTTTTTAATACGCACGTTCTTAGCGTCCTGAGCAGAAGCCAGTAATGGAATAAGAATTAAGAGTACAAGAAGTCGTTTCATTGAATGGCAAAACTAGGACTCAGAATCAGCGAATCTGTCGTGTGAAGGTTATCCTCTCAATTCGGCTCCAACCTCGCGTTCAAAGCGTTGCTGTAAACGATTCATGGTTTTGTCAATGGTTTTATCGTTGAGTGTTGCATTCGCATCCTGAAGAATGAAACTCAACGCATACGAACGTTTTCCCTCTGGAACGCCTTTTCCCTCGTACACATCAAACAAATCAACTTCCTTAAGCAGCTTTCTTTCCGTTTGGTAAGCCAACTCTTCTAGCTGACCATACTTTACCGTTTTATCTACCAAAAGCGCCAAGTCTCTTCTTACCGAAGGATATTTTGAAAGGTTAGTAACCTCAAACTCATTTATGGCTGAAAGCTTGAGCACTTTACCCCAATCAAACTCGGCATAAAATACTTCTTGTTCAATGTCAAATGATTCCAAAATGTTGGAATTCACACTTCCCAAATTTGCCAGTAATTGACCGTCTTTGGTTCGGAATTCCATTCCATAGTTAAACGTTTTCTTGTCCGTTACATCCCGTAACTGAGCTGAAATTCCCAATCGACTTAGAATGGATTTTACAGCTCCATGAATGTGATGGAAAGTAGCATCACCCGGAGTGGTATTCCAACGCTCTTTCTGCCATCTACCAGTCAGCAGAATTGTCATTCTAGAATGCTCTTCATAAGGCCAACCTTCTTTGTTAGTAAGGCCATAAATATTTCCGAACTCGTAAAACTTGCAGTCTGATTCTTGGTGACGAATGTTTCTAGAAACCGACTCCAAACCACCGAATAAGAGTGTTTGGCGCATTACATTCAAATCGGTGCTAAGTGGGTTCAAAATCTCCACTTTATCCTTGCTGATTTCCGGATAATGTGTTTCTGAATACGTTCCTTTTGTCAGAGAATTATTCATAATCTCGGCAAAGCCTTGTGCAGTCAATGCATCGGAAACCATGTTTCTAATACGCTCTGGGCTTTTCTTATCCGAATCGGTCAGCGGCACTTTCAACTGCCCGCTTCCTTTAATGTTATCATACCCGTAAACACGAAGGATTTCTTCAATCACATCTACTTCACGTGTCACATCATTTTTGAAAGATGGGACTGAAAGTTTCAAGCCACCTTCAATCTTCTTCTCAACAAAAACCCCCAAATCATCTAGGATTGAAAGAACTGTTTCCTGCGGGATTGCCTGTCCAATTAACCTATCAATATTGGCGTACTTCACTTCTACCTTGAAATGAGGAATTGGATTTGGATAAATATCTGTGATGGTTGAAAGCTTTCCGCCTGCTAATTCTTGAATAAGCAAAGCCGCTCTCTTGGCTGCATAAACTACCGTTTCAGGATCAATTCCTCGCTCAAAACGGAAAGATGCATCCGTATTTAAACCATGACGTTTAGCACATTTTCTAATCGCAACTGGATTGAAATAGGCGCTTTCTAAGAATATGTTCTTCGTTGATGCTGAGACACCAGAATTGATTCCTCCAAATACACCTGCAATACACATTCCTTCCGTGGAATTGCAAATCATTAAGTCATCTTGATGAAGCTCTCTTTCAACCTCATCAAGCGTTGTAAATTTCTCTCCTTTGTTTGCGGTTCTAACAACAACTTTGCTGTCTTTAATTTTATCGGCATCGAACCCGTGAAGCGGCTGACCCAATTCGTGCAACACGAAATTGGTAACGTCCACCACATTATTAATTGGGCGTAACCCGATTGCTTTCAATCTATTCTGAAGCCATTCTGGCGAAGTTTTCACTTCAACTCCTTCAATGTAAAGGCCAACATATCGCGGACAAGCATCTAAATCCTTCACCTCTACAGTAATTGGATTTTCCTTGATGTCAGCGGAATAACCCATCACATCTGGCCACTTAACTTGTAAGTCTTGGTGCCCGCCTTTAATCTCCTTCACAAC
>JBLHEU010000180.1:0-6241 GCA_047614525.1 Bacteroidia bacterium
CCATGGCTCAGCGTTAGTAGTCATGTACCAACGAGTAGCATCTGGGCCATACTTTTTAATGGTCTCAAAAGCGTCAACTGAATTCCCCAAACGCTTAGACATTTTCTGCCCTTGCTTATCGAGAACGAGGCCGTTGGAAACAACATTCTTGTACGCTACAGAATCAAAACACATAGTTCCAATAGCATGAAGCGTGAAGAACCAACCGCGCGTTTGATCAACTCCCTCGGCAATAAAATCTGCAGGATAGTTTTTCTTTTCATCAATCAGTTCTTTGTTCTCAAACGGATAATGAAGTTGTGCGTAAGGCATGGCACCAGAATCAAACCAAACGTCAATCAAATCTGCTTCGCGATTCATTGGCTGGCCACTTTCCGAAACTAAAACCACATCATCCATATACGGCCGATGCAAATCGAACTCATCATAATTTGACTTGTCCATGTTTCCTGGCGTGAAATCAGCCAACGGGTTTTTATCCATCAAACCAGCAGAAATAGCTTTTTCACATTCCGCTTTTAGTTCCTCTGCAGAACCAATGCATTTGCGTTCTGTCTTATCTTCTGTAGACCAAATTGGCAATGGAATTCCCCAAAAACGAGAACGAGATAAGTTCCAGTCTTGTAGGTTTTCCAACCAGTTTCCGAAACGACCAGTACCCGTACTTTCTGGTTTCCAGTTAATGGTTTTGTTGAGTTCAATCAATCGGTCTTTGGCATCCGTTGTACGAACAAACCAAGAATCCAGTGGATAGTAAAGAATCGGCTTATCCGTTCTCCAGCAATGCGGGTAACTGTGTACGTATCGCTCAACTCTAAATGCCTTGTTCTCTTCCTTTAGTTTGATGGCAATTCGCTCATCAACCGACAAGTAATTGTCTCTTCTCTGCTTCTTAGTTTCTGCGGCAATCTCCTCCTCAGAATAATATTCTGCTTTTACGTATTCACCAGCAAAATCCGTTACTTCTGGTCGGAACCGCCCCTGCAAATCAACCAATGGAACTTGGTTCTCAGCTCCATCATCAACAAGCATAGCGCCTATTCCTGCAATCTTCGCAACACGTGCATCATCTGCACCAAAAGTTGGGGCAATATGCACGATTCCTGTACCGTCTACGGTAGAAACAAAATCACCACCGATTACTCGGAAACCATCGCCATCAGGCTGAGCGTATGGCATCAACTGCTCATACTTCGTTCCAACTAATTCAGCGCCTTTGAACTCGCCAACTACCTCATAAGGAACTTTCTTGTCGCCTGCATTGTATTCATCAAAAGACAACTCAGCATTCTCTGGTTTAAACCATTTTCCGACCAAAGCTTTAGCCATAACTACAATGGTTGGCTCAAATGTGTATTGGTTGAATGACTTCACTGCCACGTAATCAATCTTCTCTCCTACAGCCAAAGCTGTGTTTGAAGGAAGTGTCCATGGAGTGGTTGTCCAAGCAACGAAATAGACTTTCCCACCAAGCTTTTCATCCAAGCTTTCAGCACGAAACTGAGCAACAACAGTCGTGTCTTTTACATCACGGTACGTTCCTGGCTGGTTCAACTCGTGTGAACTCAAACCTGTTCCCGCCTTTGGCGAATAGGGTTGAATGGTGTAGCCTTTGTACAGCAACCCTTTGTCGAAAAGGTTTTTCAAAAGCCACCAAACAGATTCAATGTATTTGTTCTCGTAAGTCACATACGGGTCGTCCATATCAACCCAATACCCAATTTTTCGGGTGAGGTCGTTCCAAACGTCCGTGTACTTCATAACAGCCTTTTTACAAGCCTCATTGTACTCAGCAATAGAAATGGTTTTGCCGATGTCTTCCTTGGTAATTCCAAGCTCCTTCTCTACGCCCAACTCAACCGGTAGTCCGTGCGTATCCCAACCAGCTTTACGCTTTACTTGGAATCCTTTAAGCGTGCGGTATCGGCAAAAAATATCCTTGATGGTACGTGCCATAACGTGGTGAATGCCCGGCATGCCATTCGCAGAGGGAGGCCCTTCGTAAAAAACGAACGGTTCTTGGCCTTCTCGCGTATCGACACTTTTCTGGAAAATGTCATTCTTTTCCCAGAATTCTAGAATCTCATCTGCTACAGCTGGTAAATCAAGCTGTTTGTATTCGTTGTACTTCTTGCTCATCGGTGTTTTCAAACGGAGCGCGAAGATACAAAACGGGTTTGTTCTTAAAGAGGAATTGAGAGCGCTTTATATAGTGGCAATTACCTTCAATTCTATGCCAATAGGAGTAGGCAAACAATTGATTTCCACCGTAGTTCTGCAAGGTAAATTGTCTTTGAAATACTCAGCGTAAACGCGATTGTAGGTTTTAAAGTCGTCTTTCATGTTGGTAAGAAACACGGTGACATCAACGATTTTGTCCCATCCAGAGCCAGAATCTTCCAAAATCATTCTCACATTATTGAATACAGAATGGCATTGCTTTTCGATGTCGTAAGAGGCAATAGTTCCATCCACATTCAGCTCAACACCGGGAATTTTCTTTGTTCCGCGTTCGCGAGGGCCCACTCCAGAGAGAAATAGCAATTCGCCAACTTGCCTAGCGTGAGGATAAAGACCAACTGGTTCGGGTGCTCGGTTGGAATCGAATTTAGAATCTCTCATGGTAACATCGTTTGGCGTCAAATATAGCTGAACTGACGATGACGAATGTGTCTCCAAAAAGTACATTTTGAGGGTTGATAAAATGATACATTTGCTCACACAGAACAAGTTGATGAGCGATAAAACGGGCATATTAGTTATTGGGGCGTCTGGTCAGATTGGAACGGAGCTAGTAATGGCTCTTCGGGAGCGTTATGGTGCAGAGAATGTTGTGGCGTCTGACCTTAAAACAGCATCTAAGGAGGTGTTGGAAAGTGGGCCTTTCGAACAACTTGATGTAATGGACCGCGATAAGCTTCAGCAAATTGTGATGAAGCATAATATTGGGCAAGTGTATCAGCTTGCGGCTCTGCTATCAGCTACGGCTGAGCAAAAGGTTATGCCGGCCTGGAACTTGAATATGTACGGGCTGTTCTACGTTTTAGAGCTCGCAAGAGAAGGTATGATTGACAAAATATTCTGGCCGAGCTCAATTGCTGTTTTCGGTCCCAACACTCCAAAATTAAATACCCCTCAATCTACTATCACCCAACCTGTTACTGTTTACGGCATCAGCAAATTAGCTGGCGAACAATGGTGTTCTTACTATCATCAGCGCTATGGCGTTGATGTTAGAAGTTTACGCTACCCAGGTTTGATTGGCTACAAAAGTGCTCCTGGTGGTGGAACTACAGATTATGCTGTAGACATTTTCCATAAAGCTGTTGCTAGGGAACCGTTCGAATGCTTCTTAGATAAACATACTAAGCTTCCAATGATGTACATGCCTGATGCAATAAAAGCCACGATTGGTATTATGGAAGCCTCTTCCGAGAAGCTTAAAGTTCGTGCTGGTTACAACATATCAGCCTTCAGCTTTACTCCAGAAGATTTGGCGATGGTTATTCGTAAGCACATTCCTGACTTCACAGTTACATACAAGCCAGATTTCAGACAAGAAATTGCAAATGGTTGGCCGAGTTCGGTAGATGATTCAGCGGCTAAAGAAGATTGGGGGTGGAGTAATGACTACAGCCTTGATCGAATGGCAAAAGACATGCTAGACCATCTTTCAGAAACGGTCAGCTAAACTCGGTATACCTAATCTCAAATGGCAAATTGAATGTTTCTGTAAACATGTCGATGTCGTCCTGAATTGTATCGTCATCTTCTTCATATTCCCAAATTATTTTTACTTCGTGACCTAGCTCTTTGACTTTAACAAGAGAGTTGAAGATTTCGGCTAAGGCCTTAGAAGTAGCGGAGTTATAGTACTCCAAACGGACATGAACCCCCTTTATGGGGCTGTCTGTATCGTGCAAACTCTGCAATCGGAGAATAATGGGGTCAAAGAAGTCCATTCCTTCTTCAGGGTAAGACCTACCCTCAATCTTTAACATAGACAACTGTCTATCTAAAAGCACACTTGGGCTTCTATCGGTTCCTTCTATAGTCCACTTTTCCATTCCTATCGAAATGTAATGAACGAATATTTACGCAATTCACGGAACAAATCGACAAACGACACAAACCTAATCTACTAAAAACAGTATAAAACCATGTAACAAGGACGAAAAACATGACGTGTAGAAGCATTTTTACCTACTTAATAGTGGCCGCCACATTTATAATGGCCACCGCTTTTTCATCAGTAAGCAACAACGGAGATTCTATTAATGTGCGGGATTCTAACAACCTAAAGCAAGGGTGGTGGAAGGTTCATAACGCTGATGGAAAGTATAAGGGCTACGAGGCCGAACAACTTGTTGAAGAAGGCGAATACGTAAACAATAAGAAGACTGGTGTTTGGACCAAATACTTTCCGAACAGTAATAAGAAGCATGAGCTCACTTTTGCGAACAACATTGCAAACGGATATGCCAAGATTTACTACCGAAACGGTCACCTTCAAGAAGAGGGCGTCTGGAAATTCAACCGTTGGTCTGGGCAGTATAAGTACTACTACGATAATGGCAACATGAAATATGACTGGAGCTACAACAACTCTGGCAAGCGGGAAGGCGAGCAGAAGTATTTCCACGAAAATGGGGTTGTTCAATACGTTGGGGATTGGAAGGGTGGAAAAGAGGCTGGTGAATTGACAGAGTTCCACGAAGATGGTTCGGTTAAAGCTAAACGATACTTTGATAATGGAACGGTTCAACCAGAAAAAACGGTGAGTCTGGTTGCAGGAAAAGAATTTGACGAAAGGGCGAAAATGTACTCTGGAAAAGCCAAGCCTAAGAAAATTGCACTAGGATACTTAGTAGATGGCTACAACAAGATGATGAATGCAGACGGAACCGTTTCTAAAGAAGGGGCCTTTAAGGACAAAAAACTTGTTGACGGTAAAGTTTACGTTTACGAAGGCGGAAAACTCACCAAAACCTTGATTTACCAAAGCGGAAAAAGAACAGGAGAAGAGGTCGCACCGTAATACGGTACACTTATCTTTGCGGCTCACGTTATTATACTATGAGTAGCACGCTGCATTTTTACAATACGATTACCAGAAAGAAAGAAGAGTTCATTCCCGCAAACCCACCGTTTGTGGGAATGTACGTTTGTGGCCCCACCGTTTATGGTGATGCACACCTTGGTCACGCACGTTCGGCTATAACTTTCGACATCGTTTTTCGATACCTAAAACATCTTGAATACAAGGTGAGGTATGTGCGAAACATTACCGATGTTGGCCACCTAGAGAACGATGCAGACCATGGCGAAGATAAAATCGCCAAAAAAGCTCGCTTAGAGCAGCTTGAACCAATGGAAGTGGTTCAGTTTTATAAGGATCGCTACCATAAAGACATGGACGCGTTGAACAATAAGCGTCCATCCATTGAACCTCAAGCTTCTGGACATATTATTGAGCAGATAGCCATGACTGAATCTATTCTCAAGAATGGATTTGCCTATGAGTCAAATGGTTCAGTTTATTTTGATGTAGAGAAATTCTCAAAATCCCATCACTATGGGAAACTCTCAGGTAGAAAAATTGAAGACTTACAGTCTAACTCACGTGAGTTAGAAGGACAAAGCGAAAAGCGTAGTCCATTAGATTTCGCTCTTTGGAAAAAAGCATCGCCAGAGCACATTATGCGCTGGCCTTCTCCTTGGAGCGATGGCTTTCCGGGGTGGCATATTGAATGCTCTGTAATGAGCAGCAAATACCTTGGAAACTCCTTTGATATACATGGTGGGGGATTAGACTTGCTTTTCCCACATCACGAATGTGAAATTGCTCAATCTGTTGGGGCAAACGGTGAAGAACCAGTTAGGTATTGGTTGCACAATAACATGATTACCCTCAACGGTCAGAAAATGGCCAAGTCATTGGGTAATACCATCATGTTGCATGAATTCTTCTCTGGCGATAATGAACTTCTGGAAAGTTCGTATGAAGCGTTAACCATTCGATTTTTCATCCTACAAGCCCATTACCGAAGCACGTTAGACTTTAGTAACGATGCGCTACAAGCTGCCCAAAAAGGATATTCGAAACTTCGCACTGCACTTTCTACTGCTCAAGACTTATCACTGACTTGGGGGAATGACTCCGATGCTGTTAAATTGCGAATAGACAATTGGGAAAAGAACTTGGTTGATGCCATGAATGATGACATGAACACGGCTTTAA
>JBLHEU010000181.1:0-6234 GCA_047614525.1 Bacteroidia bacterium
GGCGGCATCAATGTGTTAAGAAAAGTGTTCGGTATAATATTACTCGCCATTGCCGTTAAACTATTTAGGACGAACCTTGGAGTTTGATTTTCGTAATTTTGCAGAGTGAACGTATTAAAAGCCATATTAAGTTGTTTGCTAGCCACGCTAGTATTGCTGTCGAGCATGGGTTTTTACGTAGATCATATGGTTTGCGGAATGAGTGGCGAGCATCAGGTTGCCATAAATAAATCGATTGAATCTTGCTCAGACAGCTGCGACCGCAGTAGCAATGAAGAAGCAATTACCAATTCTTGTTGCAATTATAATTCAAATTACTTCCAAGAAGATTTGCCTGCAAATCCAACAGAAAGTTCCAAGAGGCAACAGTTTTCAGCTTTCAAATATGTGCCTTTGGCACAGGTTTTTGAATCGACCAATTGTGCCGAAAGTTGCTGTTTTAATCTTATTGACGAACCCGATATTCTACCTTCTGTAGAACGTCATATTCTTCTCCAAACATACCTTATCTGATACCACAGTTTTGATAAGCGCATTAATGCGCTCTCGTTCAATTATCAATCAAAACTGTAATCATGAAAAACATAATTATGCTTGTAGCAATACAAGCACTCATAATATCAAACGTTCTTGGACAATCGCTCAACGGACACGTTTATGAACAAGGTGAACACGGACATGACCCATTAATAGGAGCCAGCGTGGTTTGGCTAGGCACCACCATTGGTACTGCTACCAATGTAAACGGAGAGTTCTCCATAAGTAAACCAGATGCATTACCCGCTAAGCTCATAGTAAGTTTTGTTGGGTACACATCGGACACCCTTCTAGTAAGTGATCTAAACAAAGAGATAGAAATTCATCTAGAACCTTCTGTTCAACTTGGAACCGTCACTGTTTCTGAAAGACGTGAAGGCTCAGCATTTAAGTTGCTAGATCCAGTAATATCTGAATCAATAAATAGTCAGGAGCTTGCTAAGGCTGCGTGTTGTAACCTATCTGAAAGCTTTGAAACCAACGCTTCGGTTGATGTCGTTTTTACTGATGCTGTTTCTGGCGCCAAGAAGATTCAGATGCTTGGGCTGGATGGCGTTTACACACAAATTCAAGCAGAGAACGTTCCGCTAATACGCGGACTTTCTTCTAACTACGGAATGGGTTTCGTTCCCGGCACGTGGATTGAATCTATTCAAATCATCAAAGGTCCAGGCTCCGTTTCCAATGGTTACGAAAGCATGGTTGGGCAAATAAATTTGGAATACTTCAAACCTGACCAAGCAGAAAAACTCTTTGTAAACGTGTATGGCAATGCTGGTGGAAGAGTGGAAGCCAACATTCAATCTGGTCATGTTTTTAACGAGAAGGTTGGAATGAACATTAACGCACATGCTAGCGGTATTTTCCGAGAGAATGATGGAAACAAGGATGGGTTTGTAGACATACCTCGTTCTCAGCAGTACAACCTATTTAACAGATGGAGATTCACTGGAAAAAATATCGTGGGTCAAATTGTGCTACACGGTTTGTACGACAATAAGGTTGGAGGTGAGGTTGGTTTCAAACCAGAACAAGGCACCCAAATCACTGGGCTGTACGGAATTGAGATTACCAACCGATTGGCAAACATTCATACAAAAACTGGTTACATAGTGCCCAATGAGGAAGACATGAGCGTGGCTCTTATCACCAATTGGCGCTATCATGACCAGAATTCCTACTTCGGGGTAAAGAATTACTCAGGGGTGCAAAAAAGCACCAATTCTACACTAATTTTCCTGAAGGGATGGAAAGAAGACAAGCACACTTTAAAGATGGGTGCTTCCTTCAACTACGATAACTTTCAGGAAAGCTATAACGATAGTGCTTTTAGTCGCCAAGAAATTGTTCCAGGAGCATTTGCCGAATACACATTCCGTATCAAGCAGAAGTTCTCTGCCGTGGCTGGATTTCGCTACGACCGCAACTCAAAGTATGGTTCGTTTTACACGCCACGGCTACATTTGAAGTATAATCCAACAGACAAAACCGTTCTAAGATTAACCGGTGGTAGAGGTTATCGTGCAACAAACGTTTTCACAGAAAGCAGTTCGCTTATGGCGAGTTCTCGAATCGTAAATATTGTTGAAGAGCTTAAAGCCGAAATTTCTTGGAACTATGGCGTTAGTGCCTCTCACAAGTTTAAATTGTTTGGGAAAGATGCATCTGTTTATGCCAGTTTCTACCGTACTGATTTTGAAAATCAAGTAATAGTTGATCTTGATGCAAACACTAAAACCGCAAACGTTTACAACCTTAATGGCGCTTCGTATTCCAACAGTTTACAAGCCGAATTTGGGATTGAACCAGTAAAACGATTACAGATAAAAACGGCCTATAAATGGAATGATGTTCACATGACCACAGCTGGTAAATTGAGAAGAAAATCATTGGTAAAACAACACAAGATTCTCACCACGTTCAGCTATGCAACAAACTTCAATAAATGGCAATTCGATCTTAGCACCCATGTCCACGGGCCTGCTCGAATTCCAATTACGGCATTCAGCCCTTCAACCCAGTCTCCTTGGCACGTTACAATGAACATGCAAGTGACCAAGCGATTTAAGTGGTTTGAGATGTATATTGGTGCTGAGAACCTCACCAACTTCAGACAAAAAGGCGCAATTATTGCTGCCAACGATCCTTATGGAGAGTTTTTTGATGCTTCGTTGGTTTGGGGAGCCACCATGGGGATAAACCCCTATTTAGGATTGCGATATAAATTGAAATAAACAGAAATGAAAAAATTAATAATCATTGCCATCACGGTACTTGCAGCCAATTTTACCATGGCACAAAAAGCGATAGAGATGGTTGAAATCCAAACCTCAGCGGTTTGCGATATGTGCAAGGAAACCATTGAAAATCAGTTAGCATTTACTAAAGGTGTTACGGCTGCCAGTCTTGAGGTGGAATCTGGGATTGTAACCGTCAGCTTTAAACCCAAAAAAATAACAATTGATGACATTAAAGAGGCCATCAACGAAGTGGGGTATGATGCAGACGATAGTCCGCCCTCAAAAGAAGCTTACGATAAACTACATCATTGTTGTAAAAAAGACGTACACTAATACGTCTTGCCGAATTTATTTCAGCATCTATATAGCCCCTGAAACAAGTTCAGTGTGCAACGTTGGTTTGAGTTAAATTTACCGCATGCAACGAATCGCAATATTCGCTTCTGGAACTGGCTCAAATGCCATAAAAATCATAGAACATTTCAAGGGGCATCCGACTATCGAGGTGTCCCTTGTTCTTTCCAACAATGCTAAAGCTACTGTTTTGAGCAAAGCGGTAGATGCCGATGTTGAGATTTACTCATTTAACAGAGAGTCATTTTACAATACAAATCAAGTGCTAAATAAACTTAAGTCAAGCAAAATAGACTTAGTTGTTCTAGCTGGTTTTATGTGGCTGGTTCCTGAAAACTTGGTGCATGAATATTCAGACCGAATAATGAACATCCACCCTGCCCTGCTCCCTAAATTTGGAGGAAAAGGGATGTACGGCATGCACGTTCATCACGCAATTAAATCTGCTGGAGAAAAAGAAACTGGCATTACAATCCACTTGGTAAACAAGGAATACGATAAGGGTAGAGTTCTTTTTCAGGCCAAGTGCTCCTTGACTGAAGAAGACTCAGCTGAAACAATCGTTCTAAAAGTTCAAGAGCTAGAGCACACGTATTTTGCGCAGCAAATTGAGGCTTATCTTCAAAGCATCTAGCGATGCACAAGATCATCAAACTTCTTCTTACTGCCTCTATTCTAATCCATGCAGGAGCGAATCTTTTGGCTCCTATTTACGCGATTTTTATTGAGGGAATCGGTGGAACATTACTTGACGCGAGTATTGCTCTCGGAATTGCCGCCATTGTTGGCGGTTTATTTGCCATGAAATTCGGATTTGATTTATTGTTCGGTATCATGGCTGGATTCGCATTAGTATCCGCTTGTTTGTCACTTTTAATTCAAGAGAAAAAAAATGGAATGAATTTAGAAGAGCAATAATTATCTTCAAACCTTATTTCAATCCCTTATGAGACTCTCCCTTTGCATTTTATCACTGCTCATCAGCACTTCGGTTTTCCCCCAAGATGGCTGGAATTTAAAAAAAGATAAAGACGGAATTCAAGCTTACACCAAGCCTGTTGAAGGTTCTTCTATGAAAGCCATTAAGGCCACCACAGAATTCAACTGTTCGCTTGAAACGTGTATCGCGGTTTTGCGAGACATTCCTCATCTGATTGAACTTTTTCCTGATTGCGAGAAAGCTGAAAAGGTTGAGCAATCTGCGACAGACCAGATTCATTATTTGCATTTAAAAGCACCTTGGCCCGTGGCCGATAGAGACGCCACTTTCAGGTTAAAGTACACCTATGATACTACTAGTAAAACGGCTTTGGTAACAGCAAAAACCGGAACTGGTGATTACCCTGAGCAAAAAGGTTTGGTTCGACTAACTGATGGTGGTGGTAGTTGGACATTCACCCGAATCGATGACAGTCACACTTCTCTTGATTACTATTATCACGGAAACCCTGGAGGAAGCATTCCAGCTTGGCTAGCTAACTCGGTTGCTGAAGAAAACCCGTTTAAAATGCTCCAGAACTATCATCAACTGGTGAAGTTGGAGCGTTATCAAGGGAAGACTTTCAGTTTCCTTTAGCACCTTGCAAAACACACATGGCTGGAGGCTGTTCCACTGGTCAAACTTTGAGATATGAATCAATTTGACTTGAGTAAAGCCCCCTCCCAAAAAGGGCGAATTGCCGTTGTAACAGGCGCAAATACGGGTCTCGGTTTTGAAACCGCTCTTGCTTTAGCTAGCAAAGGTTGCAAGGTGATAATGGCCTGCCGAAATAAGGATAAGGCCGAACAAGCAATGGCAGGCATTCGTAAAGAAGTTTCAAATGCTGATTTGGAGTTTATCAAACTCGATTTGAACAGCTTGAAATCTGTTAGGGAATTTGCAAAGGCGTACTCAGAAAAGCACGATAAGCTTGATTTGCTCATCAACAACGCTGGTCTTATGATACCGCCTTTGATGCGAACCGAAGAAGGTTTTGAAAGCCAGTTTGGAGTAAACCACTTAGGTCATTTTCTACTCACAAATTTGCTGTTTCCTGTAATCAAGAAAACCGATAAAGCCAGAGTGGTTTCATTGAGTAGCATTGCGCATAAAAGTGGCCGTATTCAGTTTGACGACCCCAATTGGGAGAACTCATATTCTCGGTCTGACGCTTACAACCAAAGCAAGGTGGCTTGCTTGATGTTTGCTTACGAACTGCAGAGAAGGTTGAATGATGCCGGAAGCAATGTGATTTCTGTTGCAGCGCATCCCGGAGTGTCTGATACGGAGCTGGGAAGGTACATTCCGAAAGTGCTTTACTTTCTCTTCAAACCATTAACTCCTTTGGTTACACACCCTCCAAAAGAAGCCGCAAAACCTACGTTAATGGCAGCGCTGGATAAAAACGTAGTTGGTGGAGATTATTACGGTCCCACAGGCTTTAACGAGATGAAAGGCACGGCAGGGAAAGCACCTTCTACTGGCTATTCTAAAAAACGCGATGAAGCCAAAAAGCTGTGGGAGCTTTCGGAGGGTTTGACGGGTGAAAAATTCAATATAGCCTAAAATGAAAGTCGCAATTACAGGTTCAACCGGGATGGTTGGAAAAGGAGTCCTTTTAGAATGCCTAGACGATAGTCGGATTGAACAGGTTTTGGTTATAAACCGCAGTTCGCTTGGAATGGACCATCCAAAACTGAAAGAGGTTCTGCTCAAGGATTTCTTGGAACCATCTTCTATTAAAGATGAACTACAGGAAATCGATGCCGTATTCTTTTGCTTGGGCGTTTCTGCTAATGGAATGAAGGAAGAGGATTACCATAAAGTCACCTACGATTACACGCTCAAATTGGCGAAATCTTATAAAGAAGTTAAGCCCAATGGAACCTTCATTTACATTTCGGGAACAGGAACAAATAGTTCTGAAAAAGGACGGAATATGTGGGCTAGGGTAAAAGGAAAAACGGAAAATGACCTTTTGAAGTTAGGGTTTCCGAAGGCTTACATGTTCAGACCAGGAGTTATTCGTCCAATGCGCGGTATCAAGTCTAAAACAGCGTTGTACCGAACCATGTACAATATCGTCAATCCTATTTGGCCTGTGTTTGAATTCCTGATGGGGAA
>JBLHEU010000182.1:0-6213 GCA_047614525.1 Bacteroidia bacterium
GCAAAAAAGCTCCACATTTCTGAGGAGCTTCTGCGGTCCGGACGAGACTCGAACTCGCGACCCCCTGCGTGACAGGCAGGTATTCTAACCAACTGAACTACCGGACCTTGGTAATTTATCGGGCTGCAAATGTAAATTAAAATCTCAAATCTGAAAGCACTTTTAAAAATTATTGTGGCGCAATTTCATACTCAATCTTTTCAATGCCATTCACTCGAACGAATGACATGTTTTGCATGACTTGAAAATAGTAGGAACCAGGTGTTTTGAGGTCTATTTCTTCCAAGTCAATACTGAATGTTTTATTATGCGCCTCAAGAGCTGGTTCTTCATTAACCGCTAACTCTTCATCTAGTATTAAGATGCCCGCACTCGGACTAATAACTTTAACCTTGAAATAGAACTTGTCAAACTCATAATTTTGATTTAGGCTTAGCTTTAACCTAAATAATTGCGGAATACTATCCTTTACGCTGACGCGAAAGAGGGGTGTTTGGTCAGATTTCCAGACCCCACTGAGGAAAGTGTTTTTGCCTTTGTTATCCACGGGTGTGAAATCAGGATTGCGAACGATTCTAAGAGAACCCTCAATTCCTTCAATTTCATTTGTTTCTCCGTTGTTTAAGCTCAAAATTGTGGTTAACCTTTCTCCTTCATCAAGAAAAATCTGCTTTATGACGGCATTATGATTGCCCGTAATTTTTAGGTTGTCGTTGAGCGTATCGTCACCAATAATGTAACTCACTCTTAGATAAACTGGTTGCGAGTATGCCTTAGCAACATCCAAAAAGAGAGATACATCCACGTAGCACTTGAAATTGGCTGGGTAAACAGTTGTAATCGGTTCGTCCCTAGAGAGCTTTGTGAAATCAACAGAATATGCGTTGAAAGCAAATAGGGTTAGCACTAGGCCAAAGAAGAATTTCATTAATAAAGTTTTTTGCGTTTGAGCAAATAGGGTAGCAGCACTTGGTCAAATCCTTTAGATATATCTGCCTGAACTAGGTCTATACTGTATTGACCGCATTTCAGTTTCAAATCCTGCTCAAATTGCCGCATTGATTTCTGATATGCTTCTCTAACCTCCAACGGATTAAGCTTTAACTCTTCGCCAGTTTCCATATCTACAAATCGGTACGGACGGTTTTCAAAATCGAAATCGAGCTCCTTTTTCTTGTCGGTAACATGAAAGAGAATTACCTCATGCTTGTTGTGCTTCAAATGCTGAAGCGCATTCCACAAATCATCTTGACTTTTCTCAGAATTCTCAATCATATCGCTAAAGAGAATCACCAGCGACCTACGTTTTAGCTGGTCAGCAATTTCGTGTAAAGCTTGAGCACCAGAACTTCGTTTAGACTTGTCTTTCGGAAGTGGTTTAAGCAGCTTGTCTAACTCACCAAAAACAAGCTGAGAATGTGTGGTGGTCGATTTCGTATCCGTATGTATTTCAACATTATCCGAGAACAGCGACAGACCAAAAGCATCTCTTTGCCTTTTTAAGAGATGAACCAAAGATGCGGCTGCATAGGTAGAAAAACCAATCTTGTTAACATCCAAATGCGAATCGTTCTCCTTCATCGGAAAGTACATCGATGAAGATGTGTCAATCACAACCTGACAGCGGAGATTGGTTTCTTCTTCATAACGCTTTACGAAAAGCTTTTCCGTTTTGGCGTATAATTTCCAATCTATGTGACGCGTTGATTCACCTGCGTTGTACAACCTATGTTCTGCAAATTCAACTGAAAACCCATGAAAAGGACTTTTGTGCAAGCCAGTAATGAATCCTTCTACCACTTGTTTGGCAATGAATTCCAGCTTGCTGAATCGCTTTACGCGCTGACTATGTAGTGAAATGCTGTTCATTTTCTTTGCTGATACGAACTTACGGAAACGACCATCAAAAAGACATGATTAGAACAGTCAGGCCTTCTTTTAAATCGATTGAATCTTTTGGGCCTGTCCGTTAGGATTAGTTGGGGGGTGCCCCGATCAAAAATCGGTGCTGGGCTTTTCGCTGTATCTTTTCCCAACACCCTTCTCCGCCTCAGGCGGACTGGCTTCGGAAAAAGGATGCCGCTTCAATCCCTAACCCGGTGCTCCGAATAAGATTAGCGCGACATTAAATTGCTGAAGAATTTGTAAAACACAAATCCGACCTCGCACAACTGCTAGACCGGATTCGTATATTCCGTTTTATTCGTAATTCGTAAACTACATCAAAGCATCAAGCTTCTCAGCGAAAGTTTGCTTTGGAGCCGCTCCAACCTGCTTGTCTACAATCTCTCCGTTTTTGAAGAAAAGTAGAGTAGGGATGTTTCTAATACCGAATTTGGCGGAAATTTCAGGATTGTTGTCCACATCAACTTTACCAATTACAGCCTTGTCTCCATAATCGTTAGCAAGCTCTTCAACGATTGGTCCAACCATTCTACATGGTCCACACCATACCGCCCAGAAATCTACCAAAACTGGCTTGTCCGATTTCATTACTAGCTCTTCAAAATTTGCGTCTGTTAATTCTAATGCCATTATATCTTATTGTTTATTGATTCGTATCTACGTTGCCAAAAGTATAAAATCTACATGTTGATCATATCGCTTTGCCGACAATCATTTAAGCTTCACTTCCAGTCCTAATTGATCCTGGATATCGTAGATCAACTGTTGTTCTGGTTTTATTCTAAAGTTCTTGGAATGCATGTCTACCCAAGTTCCTTTTTTGTCTACAACCCTCAAATTAACCTTGCAATTACCAGGGTTGTCAGTTAAAAACGTTTTCAATTCTGAAATGTTCTCAGGTTGAACTTCTTTCAACGGCATTGTGATGGTTATACTGTTGGTCTTGGTCTCTAGAATATCATTCAGCAATTCGACAGAGTTCAGCTTGAACTCCTTCTCCGCAGGAACGCCATCGGCTTTGTTTCCGCCCCATCTGCGTTCTTTCCATGCTCCTCTTATATACAGGAAGAACTCAACATCTAAATACTGACGGAACTTTGTATAATCCTCTCCGAAAAGACGAAATTCCATTGAGCCATGTTTGTCCTCAATTTCAAAGAATCCCCAAGGTTTATTTGTCTTGGTCATTCTGTGCTGAACGGCCGTGATGATTCCCGCAAACTTACATTCGCCAGGGTTTTTCTTAGCTTCTTCGCTTTCCAGAACACCGAGGTGGATGTTGCAAAACCGTTTCATGACCAACTCAAAATCGTTGAGTGGATGACCGGAAATGTAAACGCCCACAACTTCTTTTTCAGCTTTCAGTTCTTGGATGTTGCCCCATTTTTCGCAAACTGGAACGTGAGGTTCTGGAAGTTGAACGTCTGATTCTCCACCAAAAAGAGAAACCTGTGAGCTGTTTTCAGCCGCTTGCGTACTTGCTCCAAATTTGATGGCTTTTTCCAAGAACGGGCCTGAGCCGTCATCATGAAAATATTGTGCGCGATGGCTATTCTCGAATGAGTCGAATGCTCCAGAAATAGCCAAGCTTTCTAGTGCCTTTTTATTTGCAGAGCGCAAGTCAATTCGTTTCGTTAAATCAAATATTGAATTGAACTTTCCACCTTCTTTTCTCTCGTTGATGATGGCTTGAACTGCACCTTCACCAACACCTTTAATAGCGCCAAGCCCAAAGCGGATTTCGCCTTTATCGTTTACTGCAAACTTGAACTGACTTTCATTCACATCTGGCCCAAGAACTTGCATTCCCATTCTTCGACATTCGTCCATAAAGAAGGTTACCTTCTTTATGTCGTTCATATTGTGCGTCATTACCGAAGCCATGTATTCGGCAGGGTAATTTGCTTTCAGGTATCCAGTTTGGAATGCTACAACAGAATAGCACGTTGAGTGAGATTTGTTGAATGCGTATTCAGCAAATTCTTCCCAGTCACTCCAAATCTTCTCCGCAATTGTTAAATCGTGGCCGTTCTTTTCGCAACCATCTAAGAATTGGGGTTTTAGCTTCGCTAGAAGGGCAAATATCTTTTTACCCATCGCTTTTCGAAGCACATCCGCATCACCCTTAGAGAACCCAGCAAGCTTTTGTGACAGACGCATTACTTGCTCCTGATAGACCGAAATACCGTAGGTCTCAGAAAGGTATTCCTCCATTTCTGGGAGGTCGTACGTTATTTCTTCGGTGCCGTTTTTACGGGCAATAAAGTTTGGAATGTACTTCAGTGGCCCAGGGCGGTACAGGGCGTTCATTGCAATTAAATCTGCAAACTTGTCTGGCTTGAGTGCTTTTAAGTGCTTCTGCATTCCAGCAGATTCAAACTGAAAAGTACCGTTGGTATGTCCTTTCTGATAAAGCTGATAAGTCTTCTCGTCATCAAGCGGAATGTCATCAGGATTGATGTCAACTCCATGTCGATCTTTCACAAGTCTAATAGCATCACGAATAATCGTGAGTGTTTTTAGACCCAAGAAATCCATCTTCAGCATACCCGAAGCTTCAACCACGCTATTGTCAAACTGGGTTACTGATAAATCAGAGTCCTTCGCGGTTGTTACAGGAATATGATTGGTGATATCATCTGGCGTGATGATAACTCCACATGCATGGATTCCAGTGTTCCGGACGGAGCCTTCAAGAACCAATGCTTCATTAATCACCTTCGCGATTTCATCTTTACCTCCAGCAAGCTTTTTTAGTTCTTCAGCCTGAGCGATGCGCTCACTATCGCCATTTAGCTTTTCCTTAAGTCCTTTGTCATCAAGACCAAATATTTTGGCCAAGCTGATATCAGGAATAAGTTTCGCGATTTTGTCTGCCTCGAAAAGAGGAAGGTTAAGAACGCGTGCCGTATCTCGAATGGCGGACTTGGCTCCCATACTACCATAAGTGACAATCTGCGCTACCTGATTCTTACCGTATTTTGCAACTACCCAGTCGATAATCTTTCCTCGGCCTTCATCGTCAAAGTCAATATCAATATCAGGAAGTGATACACGATCAGGATTTAGGAATCGCTCAAAAAGCAGGTCATATTCAATCGGATCAACATTGGTAATTCCAATACTATAGGCAACCACAGAACCAGCGGCAGAACCACGGCCTGGGCCAACAGCCACGCCCATTTTACGAGCTTCAGAGGTAAAATCCTGAACGATTAGGAAATAACCTGGATAACCAGAGTTGGCAATTGTCTGTAGTTCAAAATCAATTCGCTCGGTTAACTCAGGGGTGATTTCTCCGTAACGGCTTTTAGCTCCTTCGTAAGTCAGGTAACGGAGGTATGCGTTTTCACCACGTTTACCACCGTCCGCTTCGTCTTCTGGGTCTTTAAACTCTTCAGGGTAATCGAACACAGGAAGAAGAACATCCTGCTTCAATCTGAATGGCTCAATCTTATCTACTATCTCCGTTACGGTTTCAAAAGCCTCAGGAAAATCAGCAAAAATTTGCTTCATCTCATTCTGACTCTTGAAGTAGAATTGGTCGTTAGGAAAAACGCGTTTTATGTAATCTCTACCTCGAGATTCCTCGTCAATCTTGACGCCTTCTTTTAGGCAGCAAAGGATATCGTGGGCTCGCTGATCTTTTTGGTTGAGGTAGTAAACGTTATTGCTTGGAAAGTATTTAACGTCATGCTTTTTGGCGAACTCAAGCAAAACCTGATTTACGCGCTTTTCACCTTCTGTTCCATGGTTGATTAACTCAACATAAAAGTCTTCACCAAACTGCTCTTTGTACCAAAGAAAGGCTTCCTCAGCCTGCTTCTCTCCAACATTAAGGATGAGGTTTGGAACTTCTCCGCCAGCACCACCAGTGCTTACAATCAAGTCGCCTTTGAATTGAAGAAGAAGTTCCTTGTCAATTCTTGGAACGTAGTAGAATCCATCTGCATATGAGATGGAGCTTAGCTTGGCTAGATTGTGATAGCCTTTCTTGTTTTTGGCGAGAAGAACAGTTTGAGCACCGTTGTTTTGTCGCGTTCTGTCTGTGTGGTCATCGGTAACGTAGAATTCGCAACCAACAATTCCTTTGATGTGTTTCTTAAGTGAACCTTGCTCTTCGCCTGCTTCAACTTTAGCATTCCAATCATCAACCTCTTTGTTTGCACTCTCAACCGCACTCACAAAATGGAATGTGCCATACATGTTGGCGTGATCGGTTATGGCAACCGCAGGCATGCCATATTCAACAGCACGTTTTACCAGATTCTTAATCTGAATGGTTGATTGTAAAACGCTGTACTGCGA
>JBLHEU010000183.1:0-6197 GCA_047614525.1 Bacteroidia bacterium
CCGAGAAACATTTCAATTTATCGGCTAGCACTAATTCACCGTTCGGCAGAAGAAAGACTACCTGATGGAACGCTAATTAGCAATGAACGGCTTGAATTTTTGGGTGATGCCGTTTTGAGCGCCATCGTAGCCAAGTACATTTTTCAGCGATACCCTTTCGAAAACGAAGGCTTTTTGACCGAAACGCGTTCCAAAATTGTAAGTAGAAAAAACCTGAATGGGTTAGCACGTAAACTTGGATTACCAGAGATGGTGAACAAGAACAATGAGAATAACCGCACAGGTTCTTCTCTCGGTGGCGATGCGTTGGAAGCATTGATTGGCGCCATTTTCTTAGACCGGGGCTATCCAGCAGCTGAAAAATTTGTGCTTGATAGAATGATAGAAAACTATGTGGATTTAGAAAAATTGCTGAAAGAAGACGCCAACTTTAAAAGTCGGATAATTGAATGGTGTCAGAAGGAGAAAAAAGACTTTGTATTTTTCGTTTTAACGGAAATGGCAGATGGTCATCGGCCCTCTTTTACCATACAACTTAAGATAGAGGACAAGGTTTGGGGCGAAGGAATTGACTGCACAAAAAAACGTGCAGAGCAAACTGCGGCCAGAGAAGCATGCGAAAAGCTCAATATTGTTTCCTATTAAGCATCAATTCCTTCTCATGCATTGATTTGATCGGATTACCAGAATACCTTTAGCACAGAATGAATTACTCGCTAGATGATTGGATGCCAGAGGAACCAGATTTTAATCTGTTTCATATTCATTCCCACATAAAAGATTACAGGATTTGCTGGGCACTTAACGAAGAATTTCGCTGTAAAATGGTACGGGTTGACGACTTTCTGGAGGAAGAAGAAAAACCTGAGCTTGCTACCTATTCGCAGTTTTACTGGAAAGATGAAATTATGCACCGCGAGTTTTACCTGATTTGCAATAAACCTACAAATGGCAGTTCTGTTGCTAAACCAGGAGAAATGTTTGCAGCCGAAAGCAGAGAAATGCTAATTCCTGAATTAAGTAAAGTTGACTACTTTCTACAGGTATATGGTCAATATTCAGGCTCGGATCTTGATGAGATTGAAAACGACCTGAACATGATGTCGTTGGTGAATGCCGCCAAATTAGTCGACCCGTCATCGGCAAAGTTTTACCTTAACCTAATGCACTAAATAGATAAATGGGCTCATTTAATAAAACAAAAATTGTGGCCACAATTGGCCCGGCTTGCTCCTCAAAAGAAATGCTTGGGAATTTGGCTGATAGCGGAATGAACATCGCTAGGCTAAACTTTTCGCATGGATCGCATGAAGACCATCTTCAGGTGCTTACCACTGTGAGAGAACTAAACGCAGAACGTGGTTCGCATATTGGACTGCTAGCCGATTTACAAGGGCCTAAAATTCGTTTGGGCGAAGTAAAAGATGGTGGCGTTGAAATTAAAAGTGGACACTCGATAATCATCACAACCAAGGAGTGCATTGGTGATGCTAAGAAAGTGTATATCACGTATCAGAATTTCCCCAAAGATGTTTCTGAAGGAGAAACCATCATGATAAATGATGGTAAATTGATTCTTCATATTACAGGAACCGACCGTAAAACGGAAGTGACAGCAACCGTTGAACATGGTGGAATGATGGAGTCTAGAAAGGGAGTAAATCTTCCGAACACTCAAATTTCTATGCCATGTTTAACTAAGAAGGATCTAACAGATCTTGACTTTGCCTTGGAGCATAAGATTGAGTGGATTGGGCTTTCGTTTGTGCGAAATGCATCAGATATAATTCAGTTGCACGACATCATTAAATCCAAAGGTTCAACTGCCAAGGTTGTAGCCAAGATTGAAAAACCAGAAGCCATTGCAGACCTGAACAACATCATTAGCGAGGCAGATGCAGTAATGGTTGCACGTGGAGATTTAGGTGTGGAAATACCTATGCAGGAAGTTCCGGTAGCTCAAAAACGAATTGTGAACTTATGCTTGCGCGCTTCTAAACCAGTAATTATCGCTACTCAGATGATGGAGAGCATGATTACTGACCCAGCGCCAACGCGGGCAGAAGTAAATGATGTTGCCAATGCCGTTTTAGACGGTGCTGACGCACTCATGTTAAGTGGCGAAACAAGTGTTGGAGATCATCCAGAATTGGTGGTAAAAGCCATGTACAGCATTATTCGTCATCTCGAAAACAAAGGAGATATCTATAATAAAAAGCTCAATCCAATTTCAGGAGTAGACCGGCTAATTACAGACTCTATTTGTAAAAACTCCGTTAGCCTTGCGGCAGAGGCAGAAGCAGAAGGAATCATCACCATGACCAATTCTGGTTATACAGCCTTCAAGATTTCTAGCTATCGACCAAAGGCCAATATTTTCGTTTTCACGGATAACGTGTCAATCCTAAATATGCTGAGTTTGGTTTGGGGTGTTCGAGGGTTCTACTACGACAAATACGTTAGTACAGACCACACCATTGCAGATTTAAAGTTGCGCTTAAAGCGCGAAGGAATGGTGAAAGAAGGCGACTTGGTCATCAATATTGCCAGCATGCCAATAACCGATCGCGGCCAATCCAACATGATGAAATTGAGTAAAGTAAACTGACCTTCAAGGAATTTATAGCTTTGATTTCCCAAAACAAAAAAACATGCCTTTAGATATAAAATTGATGGCCGAAATCTGCGAAGTAGCAGGTGCGCCAGGTTACGAGAAAAGAATTCGCGATATCGTTCTGCGAGAAGTTACTCCCTTAGTTGACGAAGTACGCGTAGACAACCTTGGTAACGTAACCGCTATCAAGAAAGGAAAAGAGCGCAAAAAGGTGATGATTGGTGCACACATGGACGAAATTAGTTTCATGGTTACACACATTGAAGATGGCGGATTTTTACGTTTTCATACCCTTGGCGGGTTTGACCCAAAAACACTTACTGCGCAGCGTGTAATTGTACATGGCAAGAAAGACTTGATTGGCGTAATGGGTTCAAAACCTATTCACGTAATGACTGCTGAGGAACGCGCAAAGCTTCCTAAAACCACCGATTACTTCATTGACATGGGAATGTCTAAAGAAGAAGTAGAAAAGGTTATTTCCGTTGGAGATGTGATTACCCGTGAACGCAAACTCATTGAAATGGGCAACTGCGTGAACTGCAAAAGCATTGACAACCGTATTTCTGTTTTCATTCTTATTGAAGCTTTAAGAACCTTGGGCGATGTGCCTTACGATGTTTATGGGGTGTTCACAGTGCAGGAAGAAATTGGAATCCGAGGAGCACAAGTGGCTACACTAGAACACCAGCCAGATTTCGGTTTTGGTTTGGATACAACCATTGCATATGACGTTCCGGGAGCCCAAGCTCATGAGAAAATCACTTCTCTAGGAAAAGGAACAGCAATTAAGATTATGGATGCCTCTACCGTGTGTGATTACCGTATGGTAGAATACATGAAAAAGACGGCAGGTAAGCACGAAATTCAGTGGCAACCAGAGGTTTTAACTGCTGGAGGAACAGACACTGCGGCTATTCAGCGTTTTAGTGCTGGAGGGTCAATTGCAGGTGCAATTTCTATTCCAACGCGTCATATCCATCAAGTAATTGAAATGGCCGATAAAGGCGACATCGAGAAGAGTATTCTTCTACTTCAAAGATGCCTTGAAGACCTTGATACGTTTGATTGGGCGCATAGATAATTGCTGGATTGTCAGAGAATTAGTCCTTCCATAGCTTCTTGACACAGTCATCAAACTATGTCAAAATTTCGAATGAAAAATTCGATTACCGCTTCAAACAATCACTCCACATTTACTTCCCGCTCATCGTCAGATAAACGATATAAGCCAAATAACCGAGCAGAAGAAAAACCGCTTGCCACTTCTGTAACGTGTGGCGTTTTCCTACAAATAAGAGGAGAAATAGTATAGCACTACAAGCGATATTTAGGAGAATGCTGAAGTTATCGTCTGCGTTAAAGTCCATTGGGCTGATGGTTGCAGAAAGGCCGAGTACCCAGAAGATGTTGAAGACATTAGAACCAATTACATTTCCAATAGCAAGGTCTGTGTTGCCTTTTCTAACCGCAACAACTGCTGTTGCTAATTCAGGTAAAGAGGTTCCAATTGCAACAACCGTCAAGCCTACAAACGACTCAGAGTAGCCAAAATATAGCGCCATAGAAACGGCACCATCCACAATCCATTTACCGCCAATTACAAGTCCTGCCAATCCAATTAAAAGCATCCCAATCGATTTCCACATTGGCCTTGCGTCATCCGCCTCAGGAAGTTCTTCGGTAAGGTTGTTCTTTCCTAATCTAAACGTGTAGAAAATGAATAGAGCGAACATGGCGATTAATATCAACCCATCCGCTCTGCTTATCTGGTCGGTTTGAGAGTCTCCTGATAATTGGTCATTGACCAGAAAACCCAGCAACAATGCGGCAAATAAGCTGAATGGTATTTCGCGCCAAATGGTGTTTTTCTTAACGGTGAGGCTTGTAATCGTTCCGGCAACACCAAGAATCAAAAGGACGTTTGCAATGTTGCTTCCAACGATATTACCAATGGCAAGGCCGGTGTTTCCGTTAATGGAAGCCCTAATGTTTACCGCCAACTCAGGAGCTGAAGTTCCGAACGCAACAACTGTTAGTCCAATTACAATTTCAGGAATTCGGAATTTTCTGGCAATGTCGGCTGCGCCCTCAATAAGCCAATCCGCGCCTTTTATCAGCAACAGAAACCCAACCGCAAATAGCACATAGACTAACATTCGGCAAAGATAGATTTCGGGGGGTGAGATTTGTCTATTACTAACGAAAACCCCAACCTTCAGACTAACTTATGGTGTACCACTGATTGGTTCGAATGATTTTCCAAGATACCGGCTAATCAATTCGAGTAGAAACAACCTTAACGGTTGTTGCCGAAAGGGGTTTTTTAAGCGCGTATTCCGCTTTTGCAAAGGTGTCTTCCAACGCTTCGGGAAGTTCTGTGGAAACAAAATCCTCTTCGTTTCCAATTTTACAACGAAAAGGGTTTTCCTTTTTCATAGCCAGGTAAATATCCCAAAGTGTAATGCTTGTGGATGGCCTGCCGAGGAAATAACCACCACCAATTCCTTGCTTTACCTTTATCAAGCCAAACTCTTTCAACCGGCCGACAATCCTTCTGACAACCACAGGGTTTGTTCCTATGCTTTCGCCCAACTCCGTACTATTAACAAGGTCTTTCTTAGTGCGTTCTAAGTAAACGCAAATGTGAATGGCATTGGTGAAAGTTGAGTCTATCTGCATGGCTGTAATTTGCTGCAAATGTAACTCTTAAAGTATTTGTTCGGTACCTGCTTGTGGGATTTTCATGCTTCAAATTCATTGTCTAAACTTGTCCAAAACCCCAGAAAAATGAGCGCTTATATATACGATGCGGTGCGTACCCCGCGAGGAAAAGGAAAACCAGACGGAGCTTTGGCTTCAGTTAAGCCAGTTAACTTATTGGCAGCAACTTTTAGAGCTATTCGAGATAGAAATAACCTTGACACCAATTTGGTGGAAGACGCCATTATAGGATGCGTAAGCCCTGTGAAAGACCAAGGTGCAAACATTGCTAAGGCCGCAGCCATTGAGGCAGGTTATGCCGAAACAACAGCTGGTGTTCAGGTAAACCGATTCTGTGCTTCGGGTTTGGAAGCCATTAATATGGCGGCCGCGTACGTAGGAAGCGGAAATGCCGATATGCTTGTTGCAGGTGGAGTGGAAAGCATGAGTCGAGTCCCAATTGCTTCAGATGGTGGAGCGATGTATGACGACCGCGACTTTATCACTAAACACGGGCTGGTTCCGCAAGGAATTTCTGCCGATTTGATTGCATCAAAATTCGGTTACAACCGCACGCAGTTGGACGAGTTTGCATCTCGTTCTCATGCGAAAGCAGATAAAGCTTGGGCTGAAGGAAGGTTTTCTAAATCGATACTTCCGGTAAGTGATGCTGATGGAAATGTACTGTTGGATAAAGACCAAGTTATCCGACCTGGAACAACAGCCGAAGGCTTGTTGAAGCTAAATCCATCATTCCAGAAACTGGGAGATATGGGATTCGACCAACTCGCATTGCGGAAATACCCGGAGGTTGGAACAATCAATCACGTTCATCATGCAGGAAATTCTTCGGCATTGGTCGATGGTGCGGCTTTGACTC
>JBLHEU010000184.1:0-6196 GCA_047614525.1 Bacteroidia bacterium
CCTAGATGCGCTGATGTACGCTGGGAATCTCGAGAACCTTAAAGACGTTGAGACTGCAGAGAATTATGTTTTTGAACATGCAGATATTACCGATCCGGCAAGATTAAAAGAGGTTTTTGAAAAGTATCAGCCAGAGGGCGTTGTTCACTTGGCAGCAGAATCTCATGTAGATCGTTCTATTTCTGGCCCGATGGCTTTTATAGAAACCAAT
Source organism: Bacteroidia bacterium (assembly GCA_047614525.1). Lineage (GTDB taxonomy): Bacteria > Bacteroidota > Bacteroidia > UBA10329 > UBA10329 > UBA10329. Next base: position 212 of record JBLHEU010000184.1, read on the forward strand.
ATTCTTGGAACTACCAACTTGTTAATGGCCGCTAAAGAGTTGTGGAACGGAAACTGGGAAGGCAAACTTTTTTATCACGTTTCTACGGATGAAGTTTATGGCTCATTGGGTGCGGAAGGACTCTTTACCGAAACAACTGCTTATGATCCGCGAAGTCCTTATTCTGCATCAAAAGCAAGTTCTGATCACTTGGTTCGAGCCTATTATCATACGTATGGCTTACCAGTTGTAATCTCAAATTGCTCTAATAATTATGGACCAAATCACTTCCCTGAAAAGTTGATACCATTGGCAATCCATAGGATTCAGAATAATGAGGAAATTCCGATTTACGGAAAAGGGGAAAACATTCGAGATTGGCTTTTTGTAGAAGATCATGCATCAGCAATTGATGTTATTTTCCATAAAGGTGGTTTGGGAGAAACCTACAACATTGGCGGAAACAACGAGTGGACCAACATAGATTTGATTCGATTGCTTTGTAAAGTCATGGATGAAAAACTAGGCAAAGACGCTGGGGCTTCTGAAAAGCTCATCACATTCGTAAAGGATAGAGCGGGGCACGATATGCGTTACGCAATTGACTCTACTAAGCTCAAAACAGAATTAGGTTGGGAGCCAAGCCTTACATTTGAAGAAGGTCTACCAAAAACTGTTGATTGGTATTTAGATAATGAAGATTGGCTGAATAGTGTTACTTCAGGAGCATACCAGAACTATTTCAAACAACAATACCAGGAACGATAATGTACCAAAGCACTTTTCATTCAAACGACATTAGTAAATCTACATTCCTAATAACAGGAGGAGCTGGGTTTGTTGGTTCAAACATTGCCCGATACCTAATGAAATACGGTGCAGGAAAAGTGAAGGTGTTAGATAATCTAAGCGAAGGCAAGATTGAAAACATTCAGCCTTTTTTAGATGAACCAAACTTTGAATTTATACAAGGCGATATTACCAACTCTGAAACTTGCAGAAAAGCATGCGAAGGAGTTGATTATATCACTCATCAAGCAGCATTAGGGTCGGTTCCGCGCTCTTTAGCAACACCGCTTCTTACTAACGATGCAAACGTAACGGGTTTCCTAAACATGCTGACGGCTGCTAAAGATGCCGAGGTTAAGCGTTTTGTTTATGCCAGTTCTTCCTCTGTTTATGGCGATAGTCAGAAACTGCCAAAAGTTGAAGAGCACATCGGAGATCCTTTATCTCCGTATGCTGCATCTAAGTTTGTAAATGAGGTTTATGCGGGCGTTTATGCGCTCAATTATGGCATTGAAGTAGTTGGATTACGCTACTTCAATATTTTCGGTCCTAACCAAAAACCAGACGGACCTTACGCGGCCGTGATTCCATTGTTTATGGATGCCCTTTTAAAAGGGGAATCTCCTTTTATTAATGGTGATGGTGAGCAGTCACGTGATTTCACGTTTGTAGAAAATGCAGTGCAAGCAAACATTAGAGGAATGTTCTCTCAAGTAGAAGGCGCGGCCGGCAAGGTTTACAATATTGCCTTTGGCGAAAGAACCACCGTTAACGAGCTTTATTTTAATCTTAAAGACCTTGTTGATTCAGATGTTAACCCAACGTATAGAGAGCCAAGACAAGGTGATGTTAAAGACTCTTTGGCCGATATTTCTAAGGCAAAAGCGTTCTTAGGGTATAACCCTCAAGTTGATATTCGTACGGGACTAGGTGTGACTCTAGAGTGGTTCCGAAAGAATTTCGAGTAGTATTATTCCGTAAAGAAAAGTTCGTTTGCCCTTTGGGCAATGCATCTTCCGTGATATTCAGAATTTTCTAGCGTTGATCGTAAGTTGGTTCCAGCATAAATTCTGCTGTATGCTGCCTCATCTCCCATTTCTGTGAATGAAGAATAGATACGTTCATCCAAATTTAGGATTGAATGGGTGTTATCTCTAAACTCAATATCGCCATAAAGATTGATGAAAACCTGCGTTGCCGAATAAGCCATTGTGGCTCTTAGAGAAGGATATTCTGGTGTTGAAGGATTTCGAATATAAGACTCCCATTCAGAATCTTCATTTGCTCGAATAAACGTAACAGGTCTAGGTCTGAAATACGTGTATTTAAGTTTGTAAGACGAGATGTACGTGTCTGCCATAGCAATGCTAAGCTGCGCCCAAGCTGTAACAGTTTGCTTTCCGTCTAATAAATTCTGTGCTATAAGCTGCTCTAAAATAGAAGTGTAATGTCCAGACACGGTGAAAGTTCCAGGGCCATCGCTCCAAAACTTAGCAATGTCTTCTTGAGCGGAGGTAAGCACTTCACCGTTATCAACTAATTCAGTCAAATCATCTTGATAAACAGATCCAGCTTCGGTAGAAACATTCGCTGGGAATCCAGGACTACACAGCGTCACCAACTCTGATGATGAGAAAGTAAAAGCCCTTAAGTCTCCCCAGCAAGGTAATTCTGGCGGACTGAAACTCGTTGGAGTTGGTTCCCAATTGTTTGGTTCAGTAGGAATGTCAACCATACAACTAACAACATCAGAATAGGCATCACCTTCAGACCATTCAATAATAGAAGCCCCCATTAATTCACCAAAAGCACGAGACCGGTCTATAACATCCGGAGATACTCCCTGAACAGAATAAAAGCGTTCATGACCCAAATAAGTTGAACGAATGACAAGCTTAATTTGGTTGCTAGCACCGTCAAACATGTCCAGTAATACAGTGCTCATTGCGGCTTCTGCAATAACACCATAGTTGTAAGTAACATTAGGATTTGGAGATGGCAGTTCGTCAAGTCCCGCCAGTTGTCCAACCAAACTTCTCATGTCTTCTGTGCTTAGGGCATAGCCCTCGTAATACGCAATGCTGGCGTAGGCTAAAATTCTAGAAGCCTCTGCACCAGTTGTATTTGTAGATCGAATAATTGCTTTCAGCTGGGCCATCCATTCCCCAACTTGAGCTGGCGATGTAGTGTTTTCTATTCCCGTAACGCGTGGCGGACGGTCATCTTCACAGCCAGTGGATAGTAATAAAAATGCGGTGGTAAGTAGGCTTATTAAACCCAATTTTAAATACGACATCGGTTCTGTTTTAAGGAATCGAAGATACCTTTTTTATCCCTCAGACGAAGTCTCTATTTGTCGATTGACTTTCTTAACCAAACCAGAAAGCACTCTACCTGGGCCAACTTCTGTAAACGAAGTAGCTCCATCACGTAGCATCGCATTAATAGTTTGCGTCCATTTTACTGGAGCAGTAAGCTGCGCGATAAGGTTTGACTTTATAATGTCTGGGTTAGAAACAACCTGAGCGGTAACGTTCTGGTAAATTGGGCAAATAGGTTTGCTAACCAATGTTGCATGTATAGCCTTTTCTAACTCAATTTTAGCAGGTTCCATTAATGGAGAATGAAATGCTCCACCAACGTTCAGTTTCAACGCCCTTCTCGCGCCAGCCTCAGTTAATTTTTCACAAGCAATATCAACGCCAGCGTTACTGCCAGAAATCACAATCTGACCTGGGCAATTGTAGTTTGCTGCAACAACAATTTCGTTCTTAATAGAAGCACAAATTGCCTCAACTGCATCATCTTCCATTCCTAAAATGGCAGCCATTGTAGAGGGGTTTTCTTCGCAAGCTTTCTGCATAGCATCAGCACGCTTTGCAACCAATTTAAGACCGTCTTCAAACGTTAAAGCTTGGTTAGCTACCAAAGCAGAAAACTCACCTAAAGAGTGACCAGCAACCATCTCTGGCTTAAAATTCTCCAAGGTTAATGCCTTAATAACCGAATGAAGGAAAACGGCTGGCTGAGTGACATTTGTTTCTTTCAAATCTTCATCAGAACCATTAAACATGATTTCAGTGATGGAAAATCCAAGAATCTTATCCGCCTTATCAAAGTAAGATTTCGCCTCTGCAGAACTGTCGTAAAGCTCTTTCCCCATCCCAACAAATTGCGCTCCTTGTCCAGGAAATATGTATGCTTTCATGTTTCTTAGTTCAATCTCCGTAGTATTCTACGTAGTTGTTTTCGGTTTCAACCAGTTTAATGCAATGTAATATTCCGCCCTTTTCTGAGATAAGCGGAGCAAGAATCTGCCAAAACTCCATGGCCAGAATTTCCGTTGAAGGAAACTTCCCAAGCATGAAATCAACATCAAGGTTTAGGTTCTTGTGATCAACCTTTTCAATCACCTCATCCTGAACAATACCACTTAAATCTTTCAGATTAATCACAAATCCAGTATCCGGATTTACTTCGCCTTTTACTGTTACAATTAGTTCGAAATTGTGCCCATGCCAGTTGGCATTGGCGCATTTTCCAAACATTTCATCATTCTTTTCTACGCTCCAATTCTCGTTATAGAGCTTGTGCGCAGCGTTAAATCGTTCTCTTCTTGTAATGTAAATCATGGTGCCTAAAACGGGGCGCAAATATAGAACGAAATTGAGCACAAAACGTGATGAATTTTTGGGCGTTTCCAGCACCTATGCGATGGCTGAGGTTCTCGAAGTCGGAGCGGGGTGCGGGTCGGGCTTTACGCATTACGCCTTTCCCGAAAACAATCGGGATGCGGGGTAATTGCTGCAATCCATAACGCAAATCTTCCTACAAACTTTGGCTTGCTCAATAACTTTAGGCCAATTATATTCCTTCAGTAAGAACAAATTGAAGCTTTTGCCAAAACATTGAGGAAGAAACTAACTTTGAAGCATGTCTCAAAAAGCGTTAAAAATCCTCCTTGTATCTGCTTCAGAAATGGAAATGATTAATAACGAGCCTGATTGTACAGACACGCTTGTTACAGGAGTAGGAATGGTTGCAACAACTCATTTGCTCACCAAACAACTCATTACCAGCAACTACCATTTGGTTATAGATTTAGGTATTGCAGGAAGTTTTAACCCCGCATTTAAGATTGGCGATGTTGTGCAGGTAATATCAGATAGACTAGTGGAACTTGGAGTAGAGGACAACGGAAAGTTTGTTCCAGCCAATGAAATGAACTTGGTTGATACGGAAGAGATGATTTTTGAAACTGATTTGAGAGTGAATAAACTCCCCGAAGCCAATGGTATTACCGTTAATAAAGTCCACGGTGCTTCAGAAACGATTCAAAACATAATTGAGCAATTTAACCCAGATGTTGAAGGAATGGAAGGGGCTGCTGTTGCTTACGTGTGTAAACAATTTGATGTTCCTTGGGTTCAAATACGGGCTATTTCAAATAAGGTAGAACCAAGAAACCGTGTCGCGTGGGACATCGGGTTGGCAATTAAAAACCTACACCAAGAGGTAGAACACTATTTAGACATGGTAAAAAATGAAGTGTAAACTAACGCTCGGGTTTTCACCTTGCCCCAATGACACCTTCATTTTTGACGCGTTGGTTAACGGAAGAATAGATCTAGGGGGTATTGAGCTAGAAGTTGTTTTGGCCGATGTAGAAGAGCTAAATAGGATGGCGTTGCAAGGCAAGTTGGATATCACTAAAATAAGCTACAACGCTTTTTCTCACGTGCACTTCAGGTATCAATTACTCAATGCGGGTAGTGCACTTGGTAATAACTGCGGACCGTTATTGATCGCCAAAAAGGCACTTTCGCAAAGCGAGTTGAATGATGCTTTAATTGCAATTCCTGGGAAGAATACCACGGCAAATTTCTTAATGTCTTATGCTTATCCAGATACTCAAAACAAGAAAGAATTTCTCTTTTCTGATGTTGAGAATGCCGTTTTGAATGAAGAAGTTGATGCAGGAGTAATTATCCACGAAAACCGCTTTACCTACCAAGAAAAAGGGCTGGTTGAAATTGCCGACTTAGGCGAGGTTTGGGAGCAACAAACAGGCTTTCCCATTCCGTTGGGTGGCATAGCCATACACAGAAGGCTAAAGCCTAGGTTAAGAAAGCAGTTTGACGATTTACTGCACCAAAGCGTTCAGTTTGCGTTTGATAATCCCTCTGCTTCTTTGGAATACGTAAAGTGTCATGCACA
>JBLHEU010000185.1:0-6177 GCA_047614525.1 Bacteroidia bacterium
GAATTGAACACAACTAGCCGCCAATATGTTTCAACTTTGCACATAAAAACAGTTTGTTTTAATACTTATCAGGAAACGGACGCTGAGTGAATCATTTTTTTTATTTGTTTGTGATAAATATGAACCCTTCAATAAAAAGATGATTAAACAATTACTTACTCTCATCGTAACCATTCCTTTTCTTGCGGGAATTTCATACGCTCAAAACAATGGTACTCCTGTTGGACATAGCAAATCCACAGTCAACTTTACCACTCTAGGCGTGAAGCAAGGGACCGTAACCAATAATACTGCTGAACCTACACATACATCTGGCGAAAAATGTTTGCAGAATAGCAAAACAGAGGCACTTAAAGCTTCAAGCCCAGAATTTCGTTTGGCATTTGATCAAGCCAGAGAAACGACCAGAAGAATTGCTTCTGAATTAGCAAGTGGTGAACGTGCTGCTCCACCAGTATATACAATACCTGTTGTTTTCCATATAATTCATAAAGGAGAATCTGTTGGTAGTGTAACCAATATCTCTGCTGCACAAATTGAAAGCGCTGTTGATGCGCTTAACCGTGATTTTAGAAGAACCTCTGATGATGGAGGTATTGCCCAAGGCGCTGGACCAGATACAGAGATTCAATTCTGCTTAGCAGGGGTTGCCCCAAATGGCAGCCCACATTCAGGCATTAACCGTGTTAATGGAACCGGAGTTAGCGGATATTCTGGTAGCGGAATCACAAATTCCAATGAAGAAAACGTGAAAGATTTGAGCCGATGGGACAACCGTTATTACCTCAATGTTTGGGTTGTTTCTGAAATTGATGGGAACGGTGCGGATGTTTCTAACGTAAATAGCTTCTTTGGGGGAACTATTGGCTACGCCTACCAGCCAACTAACCCTGTTACTTGGAATGCAGACCGTGATGGCATTGTAATTTTAAACCTAAGTGTAGGGAATGATCCAACTGGTAGCCAAGGATTCCGATTATGGGGTGCTGGAGAAACCAACAGAACCCTAACGCACGAAGTAGGGCACTTTTTAGCTTTAGACCACACTTTTCACAACACTGGAGGTTGCTCTGAAAACAATTGCAACACGGATGGAGATGGAATTTGCGACACACCGGTTACTGTTCAAGGTTCTAGCTGTAACAATCCTACGTGCAACAATACTCAAGTTGAGAATTACATGGATTATACCTCTGAGTCTTGTCAAGATCAGTTTACAACTGGTCAGTCAAATGTGATGCGAGCTGTCCTTTCCGCTTCTGGAGCAAGAAATGAATTGGTTAATACAAGTAACTGTGGTGCTAGTTCAGTAAATTATGATGCTGGTATTTCTGCCATTACCACTCCAAACGGAGCACTTTGCATCACAAATTTCACACCAGTTGTTACGTTAAACAATTATGGTTCTACAACTTTAACTTCTGTAAATATTCAATACTACGTGGATGGAAACTCTCCTACCACGTACAACTGGTCTGGTAGTTTAGGTTCAAACTCTGCGGCACAGGTTACGCTTAATGCAATGACAACAACTGCTGGCGGACATACATTCACCGCAAGAACAGCTTCAAATACTTTAAATGGAAGTAATTCAGACCAGGAAACGGGTAATGACCAAACGGGTTCAAGCTTTACCGTAGGCGCTGGGGGGTCAGAGGTAAACATTACAGTTGAATTGGATTGTTGGGGTGCCGAGACTACTTGGGAAATTACAAACGGTGGAGGCTCCGTTGTTGCCTTTGGAGGCCCTTACACTAATAACTTACCAGATGGAGATGGGCCGCAAGTGGCTAGCGCTTGTCTTGCTGAGGGTTGTTACGATTTTACAATTAACGACACGGAAGCCGATGGGCTTTTCGGTTCTCAATGGACAACTTGTAACGTAGATGGGGCTTATCAAATTACAGATGGAAATGGCGCAGTTATTATACAAATGATAGCTACTCAAGGAGACTTTGGAGCTTCTGAAACCCAAAACTTCTGTATGGGAACCCCAACCACAACTACGTGCGAAGAATTGTTCAACTACAATGGCCAAACCTACACGGTTAATGCAACAGATGAACCGTCTTTTACCGCCTCTTTCTTTGATGTAGATCAGGAAGATGTAAATGTTGACTGGGCTAACGCAGGTTACACCTCAAACTGGATGACACTTTTTGAGGAACCTACTCCACTCGACACAAATTGGTTTGCGGCAAGTCTGTCTTATCATGATGATATTACAGCGCCAGCAGATAACTGGATAAACTTTGGACCCATTACGATGCTTAGTGACGGTGGAGAAGTGAGTTGGAGACATCGGTATTCAGATAATCTTTTCAGAGATGGGTACGAAGTTCTTGTTGGAACTGTTGGAACTGACCCAGCGGATTTCGGAGCTGCTACTACACTATTTTCTGTTTCTGATAACGATGCTTCCACAGATGGGCATACTGACTGGGTTGATTACACAATTGATCTTCCTGCCGGAGCTTATGCTAACCAGCAGCTTTACTTTGCGTTGCATCATAATGCTTTGGATATGTTCTTATTAAATATTGACGATATTATAATTGAAGGATGTTCTTCTGATCCGCTAGCAATTGCAGAAAACGAATCAATCAACCTGACTGTTTATCCAAACCCTTCTTCAGAAAATTTCATTGTTAGTTACTCAAATAACAGTGACGATAATCTTTCCTTTAGCGTTTATAATGCTGTTGGACAAGAAGTTTGGAGTAAATCAAATTCTACAAGAGGCACTTCTGTAGAAACCATTGATACTGGTAATCTAAGTTCTGGCGTTTACACATTAGTTGTAAGAGGAACAAACCTGAACGAATCGAAAAGATTGATTCTGACTAAATAGGTTCTTTAACACCATTTTGTCAAACGCCTCATTCGCTATTGTTAATGAGGCGTTTGTTTTAAAAAAGCAATTCAAATTTGTTAAATTTGCAATCTATTAAAATCAAAACAGACTATAGTAATGGGAAAAGGTGATATAAAATCTAAGCGCGGGAAAATTTCAAACGGAACTTACGGAGCAAGAAGACAGAAGAAGAAAACCGCTGCTTATGTTGCCCCTGTAAAAGCAGAAAAACCAGTAGCAGCTAAAAAAGAAGAGGTTGCTGAAAAACCTGCAGCAAAAAAGGCACCAGCTAAAAAAGTAGCAGCCAAAAAGCCAGCTAAAAAGCCAGCGGCTAAAAAAGCTCCTGCAAAAAAGGCAGCAGCTAAAAAGTAATTTAACTTAGAATTGATTTAAACCCCGTTGTGCATTTGCGCAATGGGGTTTTCTATTTTCTGCCATTATACAATTGCTTAGAAAATTGCGTTATTAGTACAATGGACGTTACGGATCTTTTTAAGCTACCCGAACAAAAAGTAAAGGCCCAAGCGGGTAAACTGCTAGTGTCTGAACCTTTTATGCAAGACCCTTACTTTAAACGTGCTGTAATTCTTCTAACGGAGCATAACGAGAAAGGCTCGTTTGGTTTAATCATCAACAAGCCTATTCCTATGTATTTGAATGAAGCAATTGAAAATGCGCCTGTATTTGATTCTCGTTTAGGTCTTGGAGGTCCGGTACAAAAGGAAACACTGCATTATTTGCATCAATTAGGAGATGTAATTCCCGACTCTACAGAAGTTATGAATGGTGTTTTTTGGGGTGGCGATTTTGAGACAATAAAAGACTTGATTGAAAAGGGGAAGATTCAACCTGGAGACATCCGTCTTTTTGTTGGTTACTCTGGCTGGGAGGAAGGTCAATTGGAAAGTGAGATAAAAAGTAAAAGTTGGATTGTTGCTAAAGCAGATAAAAAGCTCCTTTTCAACGAGAAGTCTGAAAACCTCTGGACTAGCATTCTCGAAAACATGGGGGGTAATTATGCCCATTTGGTTAACCTACCAGAAGACCCACGGCTTAATTGACCAAATCAAATTTGGCGTTAATATGCTCAGTAAGCTTTGATGCCGCACGCTTAAAATATCTTTTCTTTCCTACAGCACCAACCCATTGAATTCCTGTAGAAGCGTTGGTTAAGAAGCATTCATCCGCATTCAAAATATCTTCCCTTGTTATCGTTTTAGCATTAACGGAGAGCCCTACTGCGCTTGCCTCCTGCATTACCAAAGAACGCATTACACCTCCTACACCTCCGCTAACTAAATCAGGCGTAATTAGCATATTTTCTTTAACTAGAAAGACATTAGACCCTGTTGCCTCTGCAACATTTCCTTTACCATCAATTAGAAAACAATCATCCAGCCCGTTTTCCTTTGCATAAATTCCGCCTAGTACATACGGCAAAGAATTACTGGTTTTGAAAGAGCTCTGCGGTGCGGGGTTTATGACATGAGATTTGCATACATCCAGACGCAGGCCTTTTTTATTCAGTGAGTAATACGATTCCTCATTTGGCTCGCAAATCATACACCAGCCAAGCTTGCTTTCTTCTGGTGTATACTTTCCAGCTCCTATTCTGTACCCTTGAAATCGAATTCGAGCGTTGGAATAACCATTTTTTCCTGCAAGCTGAAGTGCAAATTGATTGAAGCTTCGTAGGTTGAGTTCTGGAGCAATTGAAATTCTCATAAAGCTTGTAACGCGTTCTAATCGCTGCCAATGCCCGTTAATGAGTGGAGCTTTCCCATTTGAAACACGCATGGATTCAAAAAAGCCATCACCATAGGTAAATCCTCTATTGTTAACCGATAATAGCGCTTCATCAGTAGGATGAAAAACCCCGTTAAAAAGTTGAAACTGGCTCATTTTAGCCCTTTAACAATATTGAGAATGCCTGTATTTGACTCTATCAGGAATCCTTTAACTCCCGCCTTACTAGCTGCATCAACATCTCTTTGGCTATCGCCAATCATAACGGATTCTTCAGTATTTATGTCAAACCTAGCTATCGCCTTTTCTAACATAAGAGAATTTGGTTTTCTGCAGATGCATTTACCAATTTCGTTGTGGTGCTGGCAGTAGTATATCTCATCAAACTTAATTCCGCCTTTGGCTAAATGTTGGCAGAGCATTTTGTGCAGTAACTCAACTCGTTCTTCTGTAAAAATGCCTTTGGCAATTCCTCCTTGATTGGAGATTACAATTAACATATAGCCTTTTTGCCTGGCTAGTGTTAGTGCTTCAGATACATCTGGGAGAATTTCAAAATCTTCAACGCAATACGTGTAATCTCCACGCTCTCGATTTAGAACACCATCTCTATCTAAAAAAAGTGCTTTTCTCATCCTAAAATGGCAATTAAAATATCTTCAATAAAAATTACTGCGTGCGATGGAAACATGGCAAGTACAAACACAATCCCGAAGGCGGCTCCCCAAAAGTGCGCATCATGAGCAATATTGTCGTTTGACTTCTTATCCATGTACCACTCAAAAAGCAAATAAGCCACCCCAAACAATATAGCAGGAAACTCAATAAATGGGATGAACACCAATCCCCAACTGGCCATAGGGTCGAAGAAAATTGCAGCAAACAAAACTGACGAAACAGCACCGCTTGCACCCAAAGAATTGTAGTGGAAATTATTTTGATGTTTCATGAATGCTGGCAGGGAAGAACAAAGGATGCCGCCCAGGTACAGGCTTAAAAAATAAATCGGCCCAAGGTCTCCTCTATAATCACTCATATAATATTCAACCGTGTCGCCAAACATCCATAGCACATAGCCGTTGGCTGCTAAATGCATCCAATCTGCATGTATAAAAGCATGTGTAAGAACGCGATACCACTGATTGGAATGCTTTACCAATGATGCGTTGAACATCAGTTTGGCTTTTAGCTCTGGGCTTTGGAAAGCCGCAATAGATGCGAGCACAGTAATAATGAGAATGATTATCGTCATACAACTTGTTTAAGCTTCCAATTTGCAATGGCCTTTCTTGCCGCTACTCTTCCTTCTTCTACAATTTCTTGCGCTCGGTAAAACTCTAGTGTTGTTCCAATACCTCTTGGAATGTTAACTACGATATCTGGTTTGTGGATTTCGATGCTTTGCTCACACATTCGGTCTTGCATTAAATCATACGATTTATTGAGCATACCTAAATAACTAAGTGTTTTGTCTTGAGATTTATCGATTTCTACCGAATGACTTATTCCCAGCCACCCTCTTACTTTACTAACCATTCGTCCAGAATATGCCTGAGATTCCTCTTCGCTGGTCGCTA
>JBLHEU010000186.1:0-6081 GCA_047614525.1 Bacteroidia bacterium
CCTTCCGACATCAACGACTTTTAGTTTTAGTCAGGCCAACCAGTTCTTTCAACCGATCAGAATTAAATCATGACCAACTTTTACTCTAAGATTAGCTTTGCAGCTGTAGTAGCCATTCTTGTTATGGTCTGCTCTTTCAGCGCTAAAGCACAGTACGATTTCACCATGCAAGGGATGACACTTGTTCCTCAGCGTATGTACATCAACCCAGCCTTTGTGCCAGACAGCAAGTGGCACATTGGGTTACCGATTCTCTCTAGTAATCACATCACTTTAGGGCACAGCGGTTTTGCTTATTCGCAGCTCATCAAAAAAGATGGAAACGATTCGCTTTATGTAGATCTGCAAAGTGCGATAGACAAAATGGGTAAGAAAGATTACCTATCATTAAATGCTAAAATCGACCTCCTTTCATTCAGTTTTACGTTTGGCCCAAATGCCAACAACTTCATGTACGTAAATGCCACATTAAGAATGGGCATGCGAGGTACTTTACCAAGAGATTTAATCAATAGTATTTGGAAAGGCAACGGAGCATATTTAGGCGAGACCATAGACCTAAAGAAAATGAATGTTGATGCCACAGTCTATACAGAATGGAGCCTTGGTTATGCTAGAAAATTGCTCGATAAAAAATTGAGAGTTGGGATAATGTTAAAATATCTGAACGGAATTACCAACGTATCTACAGACAACAGAGGACTCTCTTTATACACAGACCCAAACAACTTTAACCTTACCGCTAAAGCCGATGTTACCCTTAATTCCGCTGGGCTTTTAGGAGATTTCACCAACATAGGTGGAGATGGAATTTCATATAAAACCTTCCTTACCGGCAATCATGGTTTTGCCTTCAATATTGGTGCACACTATTTGATTGACGAACATTGGGAAGTTGCCGTTAGTGCCAACGATTTGGGAATGATATTCTGGAAAGAGAATACAAACAACATGACAATAGGCGACTCTGAATTTACATTTCAGGGATTAGACCTTGCGCAATTCCTTACCCAGCCAGATAGCGCCAATGTATTCGAAGAGTTTGTTGATACACTTGAAGCTGCATTTCCTTTCACGGAAACCGAAAACGACTACAACACCAGCCTAAGCTCACAGATTTACATAAGCGGTGCTTACAAATTCACCGATAGAGACAGATTAGGACTAGATTTCTACGGAGAGATTTACAAAACACATTTTGAACCTGCTGTAGCCCTTAACTACACCAGAAAATTCGGAACCATTTTCCACCTTTCTGGTAGCTACATGTATAACAACCAGAGCTTCGCCAATTTCGGATTTGGCTTCGGGTTAACGCTTGGACCAGTGCAATGGTATTTGGCAATGGATAATGTACTTGCTCCAGTGATACCGCAGCATTCCCAAAATGCTCATTTCCATAGCGGATTGAATTTCGTGGTTAACTACAAAGACAAAAAACTGAAGGATAGAGATGGCGATGGCATAATTGACAAACTAGATGATTGCCCAGATGATTTTGGTTTAGAAGTATTTGCTGGTTGCCCAGACCGAGATTTGGATAGTATTCCGGATAAGACAGACAACTGTCCAGATGAGTTTGGACCGAAAGAAAATAGCGGATGTCCTTGGGGAGATAAGGATGCTGATGGCATTTTAGACAATGTAGATGAGTGTCCGGATGTTCCTGGCCCAGAAGAAAACAAAGGTTGTCCTTGGGGAGATAGTGATGGAGACGGTGTAACCGACAATATTGATTCTTGCGATACTATACCTGGCCCAGCAGAAAACGCTGGTTGTCCTTGGGGCGATAGAGATGAGGATGGAATTAAGGACAACGAAGACAAATGCCCAGATGAGGCGGGACCAGCAGAAAATGACGGTTGTCCTTGGGGCGATAGAGATGCTGATGGAATTAAGGACAACGAAGACCGTTGCCCAGATGTTCCTGGCCCAGCAGACAACGAAGGTTGCCCTTACCAAGATTCTGATGGTGATGGAGTAATTGATCTTGAAGACAACTGCCCTAGAACACCAGGGCCAATAGAAAACAAAGGTTGCCCTGTGATTGAGAAAGAAGAGCAAGAAGTATTGAATACCGCTTTCCAAAATTTAGAATTCCAGATTGGTAGCGATATTATTGCCGGGTCTTCTTACGAGTCTCTTGATGAGCTAGCTGCACTCTTGGTTAAGAAGCCAGAGTATCGTTTAAAAATATCTGGACATACTGATAATGTTGGTAGTGCAGAATCTAACTCTAGACTTTCTGAGAAGCGCTCTAAGTCTGTTTCTCAATACCTAAAAAACAAAGGTGTTAATACAAGCAAATTTGTTGTAGAGTGGTTTGGAGAGTCTAAACCAGCCTACCCTAATGACACTAAAGAAGGCCGTCAGAAGAACAGAAGAGTGGAAATGGAAGTTGTATTTGAATAATATCTAGAAAATTAAAATTAAAATGAGAAACATGAAGTATTCAGTAATGGCAATAATTGTTGCCGCATTCTTCACAGGATGTAAACCTCACACCCATGATGCAGAGGGAAATCATGAAGAAGAAACCACAGAGGAGGAAGTCCATGCTCATGACCATGGAGACCATGACCACGCACATGAGGCTCCTGAAGGAATTGTAATGCAAGAAATTGCCGAAGGTCAAAAGGTCTTCTTTGCGAATATTGTTGACGGGGATGTAGTTACTTCTCCGCTAACCGTTGATTTTGGTGTAGAAGGGATGGAAGTTGTTCCTGCTGGAACAATTGAAGAAAACAAAGGACATCATCACCTGCTTATCAATCATGATTTTGTTGCTGCTGGGAATGTAATTCCTGCTGGAGATTCAACATTAATTCATTTTGGAAAGGGACAACTTACAACAGAAGTAAACCTAGCTCCTGGTGACTACAAGTTGACAATGCAATTTGCTAATGGTGCGCACATGAGTTATGGCGAAAACATGAGCTCAACTATTACTGTAACGGTCGAGGCTACTCCAAAGCACATGGACGAATAAGACCAGAACCATTTATTTTAAAAAGCCGCTTCTTTAAGGAAGCGGCTTTTTAATTTCACGATTAAGTACATTCGTCCCGTGCCCAAAGGAGAACATCAAAACTGTCTTGTTTGCAATTCAAGCAAACTCAAACCAAAATCAGGTTTCGAGAAACACCATCTTATAAGTTGCGGGTCTTGCGGCTTCGTATTCTGCAAACCAATTCCTACTCAAGGTGAGTTGAATGCGGTTTACGAAGGGTATGGTCGAAACGATTATTTAAGTGACTTAACCATTCAGGCTTACGAACGTGTTCTGGACTCTTTAGAACCGTTTAGAAAGACAAACAGACTAATTGATGTTGGCTGCGGAATAGGTTATTTTTTGGAAGTTGCTAAAAAGCGAGGCTGGGAAGTTTACGGTACCGAATTCACGGAAGAGGCCGTGAAAATCTGCGAAGGAAAAGGAGCCAAAATGAAATTGGGTGTTGTAAACCCATCCAACTACGAACCCCAAAGTTTCGATGTAGTTTGTTCGTTTGAAGTGATTGAGCATATCAATAATCCGCAGGAAGAACTCTCCAACTTTAACAAGCTTTTGAGAAAAGGCGGCTTAGTTTACTGCACTACGCCAAACTTCAATGCTGTTGAACGATATATGCTTAAATCTGACTGGAACATTCTCGGATATCCAGAACATCTCTCTTACTACACGCCAAAAACGCTGAAACGCGTGTACAAGGAAACGGGGTTTAAAACAGAAAAGGTTCTCGCCACAGGAGTTAGCTTAACCAGGATAAAGAAGAGCCAAGGTAAATCTGACCAAGCGACAATTTCAGCAAGTTCAGATGATGAAAAACTGAGAAATCAGATTGCAGGAAATCCCCTTCTGGGAATGGCTAAAGAAATCATCAACTGGAAGTTGACCCTTTTTGGTATTGGGAATTCGCTGAAAGGATGGTTTGTGAAATTGTAAGGGCGTAAAGCCTTGCACCCCTACTGATTCAGCGAAGCGAAAATCGGTCGCATCTTCTCAAACAGCTGTTTAAAGATGACCAACTGCTTATCATAGAATGCGAAATTCTCTTTCTGAGGATTAAACACCTTACTCACCTTCAACTTAGGTTTCATTTCGTCATACGTAACGAGACCAAGATTGTTGAAACACATGAATGCAACGCCCTTTGTGTTTGCCTGTCGCGGCTCATCCATTAAATGCACAGGAATCTGTAAAGCATCTGCCACAATCTGAGGCGCAGTTTGCCACATAGCTCCACCCCCAGTAAAATTGACCTTCGCAATCTTGCCTGTAAGGCTCTTATTCTTCGTCTCCAATACCCATTTAAAGTTCAAGGCGTACGATTCGAATATTGCACGAATCATATCATTTCTTGTATTATCAGGACGGAGATTGATGAACCCTCCACGCATATTTACGTCTGGTTCAGGAAACGTGGAACCAAATATCCATGGTAGGAAAACAACGCCATTACTACCAACCGGTGATGTACCAGCCATTTCATCGGCAATCTTGGCGTGGTGCTCTTCAGAATCATCATTAATACGAGAAAGTGAATCATCAACTCGCAAAAGATTATTGAGGAGATAATTGAGCGACTTAGCACCAGCTCCTGGTTCGCCTACTAGAATATACTTGTTAGGCACGGGGCTACTCACCGAATAAATACCGCTAAGTATATCGATGATGCGCTTTGGAACCACAACACCCGTATTGAGCGTAGTTCCAATTTCAATTACCGCATCTAAATCATCGAATGCACCTCCACCGAGCATACAGGCCGTTGTGTCTTGCATACCTGAAAATACGCTGACATTTTCAGATAATCCAAGATGCTTAATTACCTCTTTATTTGGACTTCCAAGATTTTCTCCAACAGGAAAAATGTCTGGATATTTATCAATATCAAGCCCTAAATATTTTATCAGCGTTTTGTTGTAAGTGCCCTTACCCCAAGCTGCTTTGCGAATCATTGTATATGCAAATCCGTTATTCTCATTCGTCTGGAATTTGCCAGTAAGTTTTAGGTTGATAAAATCTGATGGTTCCAAAACCTTGTAGGTCTTTTTCCATACCTCGGGCATTTCATTCTTTATCAATAACATGTGGCTGCTTGCATCTACACCAAGCAGAATTGGTGGAATGCCTACTGAATAAAGCCATCGCACTAGCTTGAAAACATTGTACCCCAAAATGGAAGGAAACCCACCCATTACTTTACTGATGTGCTTGCTGGCGCGTGAATCTTCCCACATAATGCAGTTATGCACGGCATTTCCTTTTCTATCTACCGGAATAGAACTGAAATATTGAGCACAGTTACCGATAGCAACAATCCGCTTAGCCGTTCCCGATTCTTCTATAACCTCTTTAGAGAGTCGTAAAATCTGGGTCCACCATTCTTCTGCATCCTGTTCTACACCGTTGCCTCCTTCGACATAAATATTCTTGAACATTCCGGAGCGAGTCGCCAGAATATCCCCGTTCTCATTTACAATTGAAATTTTCGGCCCACTTGACCCTAGGTCAATGGAGAGTACACATTTAGAAGCAGAATCAGCCATGGGGTTGGAGATGAAGAATTAGAAAGGATAAGTGCTCTGGGTTACATCCGTGTAAGCCGTAAGCATAGGCATATACAGGGATGGGTCAATTTCCTGTCCTGCGCCACCATACATTGCGGCCGATTTTGGGTCTCCTTTCTGCACTTTAGCGTACTCCACACCTGCTCTTAAATCTCTATCAAATTCCGCTACGATATTTGGGTTGGTAATCTGAGGTCCTGTGATACAGAAGTGAAATCCGTTTGGATGCTGCTGACCGTTCATTCGCCAGTCTTTTGTTTTCAAATAATCGTTTACGTGATAAATATTGAATTCATCAGAACCAACGGCTGTCATGAACAAAGAATCTCCAAATAGCTTCAATTCTGGTATGGCGCGTACAACGTTTTTCAAACGCAGATTCACATCAAAAATCCGCTTAGCGCGATTCATATAACCTTCTTTACCATAGTGCATCATAGCTGCCCATGTGGCTGCAAACAATCCTCCTGACTTACTGCCATTGAAGCCCGTAGAAACGTACACTCCACC
>JBLHEU010000187.1:0-6021 GCA_047614525.1 Bacteroidia bacterium
GAGAAAGTTGGTCGGTTTGCGGCCAAATCTGCAGTTAGAATTGCCGAAGCATTAATTGCTGGTGAGGAATATGATTTAGAGGAGGATATCCAGGAAATGCGCGTTCTCCGCGAAAGCGAACGACTTGGCCCAAGCACGGGGTCAATTGTTGAGGAGGCACAAAGCAGAGGAATTCCTTGGATTAGGTTGAATAAATATTCTTTAGTCCAACTGGGATACGGATCAAATCAAAAGCGAATTCAAGCTACAATCAGCAGTCAAACTTCAAGTATTGCAGTTGAATTGGCTTGCGATAAAGAAGACACCAAACACCTGCTAGAACAAGCGGAAGTCCCTGTTCCGAAGGGTGATATTATTAGGTCTGAAGCGGGACTAGAAGAAGCGGTTGAAAGGATAGGTTATCCGGTAGTTATTAAACCAATAAACGGTAATCATGGCCGAGGCATAACTTGTGACATTGAGAATTGGGAAGATGCTGTAGTGGCGTATAATGCGGCCAAAGAAATAAGTCGGTCTGTTATTGTAGAGCGTCTCATCAAAGGTGATGACTACAGATTATTAGTGATCGACTATAAGCTAGTTGCGGCCGCTTGCAGAACTGCCGCCCATGTTGTAGGAGATGGCAAGACTACAATTCAGCAACTTATAGATAAAACCAATGAGGACCCAAGAAGAGGTTATGGTCATGAAAATGTGTTAACCAACATAACGGTTAACGACATGACCCAGAACATTCTTGATGATGCAGGATACAATTTAGATTCCATTCTGAAAGATGGCGAATTCTTGAAGCTGAAGGATACAGGAAACCTAAGTACTGGGGGAACTGCTGAGGATGTATCAGATATAGTTCACCCTTACAACGTGTTTATGGCGGAGCGAATTAGCCGCATTATCGGACTAGATATTTGCGGAATTGATATTATGACCACGCATATCGATAAGCCTTTGACCGAAACTGGCGGGGCGGTATTGGAGGTGAACGCGGCTCCTGGATTCAGGATGCACTTAGCACCAAGTAGTGGTTTGCCAAGAAATGTTGCGGCTCATGTAATCGATATGCTTTTCCCACCAGGAGTTAATTCTCGAATTCCGATTGTGGCCGTATCAGGAACCAACGGTAAAACAACTACCACAAGATTAATTGCACACATCATACGAATGCGTGGTTACAAGGTTGGATACACTACTTCGGATGGGGTTTATATCCAAAATCGTCTGCTAATGACAGGTGATTGTACAGGTCCTGCAAGTGCTGAATTTGTACTTAAAGACCCAAGTGTGAATTTTGCGGTGCTGGAATGTGCGAGAGGAGGTTTACTTAGAGCTGGACTTGGATTCAATCGATGCGACATTGGAATTGTAACAAACGTTGCTGCAGATCATCTTGGACTGAAAGGAATACACACAATTGAACAGCTTGCTAAAGTGAAGGGGGTAATTCCTGAGGTGGTCCTACCAACTGGTACTGCCATTTTGAATGCTGATGATGACCTTGTTTACGCTATGCGCGAAAACGTAAAAGGCGCGGTGGCACTTTTTTCTATGGATGAGAACAATCCGAGAATTAAGAGGCACGCTAAGAATGGTGGGCTGTCTGCGATTTACGAAGATGGTTACATCACCGTGATGAAAGGCGAATGGAAAATTCGGATTACCAAAGCGGTGAACGTACCACTAACAATGGGCGGAAAAGCAGCCTTCATGATACAAAATGTGTTACCAGCGGCATTGACTGCTTACATCCGCGAATTCTCCATAGAGGATATCAAGGTGGCATTGGAGTCATTCATGCCTTCCGCATCTCAAACACCGGGTCGACTAAATCTTTTCGAGTTTAAGAATTTCCAAATATTGCTTGACTACGCTCATAATCCGGCTGGTTTAAGAGCTCTTGGGAATTTGGTTCTTAAAATGGATGGAAGTCCAAAAATTGGAATTATTGCAGGAGTCGGAGATAGAAGGGATGAAGACACGATTGAGCTTGGAGCGGTCGCGGCCGAAATATTTGACGAGGTTATTATCCGTCAAGACCGAAATCTAAGAGGAAAATCTGAGGATGAGTTGATTGGGTTGCTTGAAAAAGGTATCGATTCCGTTGATCCGACTAAGCCCCGAAAGGTGATTCCATCTGAAGCAGAGGCAATCAAATACGCTATAGATAATGCAAAGAAGGGATCACTAATTGTGCTGAGCTCGGATGTTGTGCCCGATGCACTTAACTTGGTAATGAAGTTAAAAGAAGAAGAGGCTGGTGAGTTATATAAGTTTAGTAAGGATGATATTCCCAACGTAGCTCAATCATGATTCAGAAGTAGAACTTTTTCGTGGTAAAAAAGCTATAACAGACCATAGCGAAGAGACATCAGCAACGTTCCAATTACGATATATAAGATTGTTAGGGGAAGTCCAATTTTCATAAAATCGTTGAACGAATAACCTCCAGACCCGTAAACCATAAGATTGGTTTGATAACCAATTGGCGTGATGAAGTTTGCTGCACCTCCGAAAGCAACAATCATAATAAAGGGCTCTAGCGGTAACCCCAAACTCTGAGCAATGCCAACTGCTATTGGGAAGATGATGGCGACAGCCGCCAAATTGGTCATGTAACTGGCCAACAAATTGGTGACTAAAAATATCATCCCCAATATGGCAACAGGACCAAAAGGTTCTGCGATTTTAAGAATATTAGTGGCAATAAATTCAGCGGCACCAGAGTTGCTCATCGCTTTTCCGAGAGCCAATCCGAAAGCCATTATGAGCATCATATTGAGGTTGACCCCCCGTTTTATCTCGCTACCTGTAAGTGTCTTGGTAAAAAAGGATATGGCCAGAACAACCAATAAACAGGAGAATAGACTTAAAGACGTATTTGCAGAAACAACAACGGATAGTAATACGCCTGCGATTACCATAATCGCCTTTTTAGCATCTACTTTTTTGTTCTCCTTTTTCGAAATGACATAGAATTCATTACCTGTAGCGCGGATATCGAAATCGCGACCAGCAAAAAGCAGCAGCACATCTCCAGCCTGAATAATCACCGAACCAATTTTACCCGATATTTTTGCTCCGTTGCGATGAATAGCAACAATTGCCGCATCATATTTTCCTCGGAAATGGGTGTTCTTAACAAGTCTCCCAATCAGCCAGCTATTGTGAGAGACAACCACTTCCACTACATCTGAAAGTTCTGAAGCAATACATTCTTTGGGTAAACTTAGTCCCAGCTCGGGCTTCGATAACTCGGGGATACTATTGGTCTCGCCAGTGAAGATGAGCTTATCCCCAGAACTGAGAATATGTTCGGGAGAAACGGGCGTGATTACAGAGGTGTTGCGGATTATTTCCACTAAGAAGTTTCCTGATAGGTTTCTGAGCCCTGCTTCTGCAACCGACTTCCCTATGACAGGCGAATTGGTCCCTATTTCAGTTTCGACAAAATACTCTCGCCAACCCTCCTTGAATTCCTCCATTGCATCCTTATGAGAAGGAAGAATTTTGTCTGAGAAGAGAGCGAGATATATCCCTCCAATAATCACCATTGGAAACCCAACCCAAGCAAAATCAAATATGTCCAACGAATCGAAACCTGCATCTACCGCCATCCCGTTTACCACTAAGTTGGTGCTGGTTCCAACCAAGGTCATACAACCACCCAAAATAGCAGCATAAGACAGGGGAATAAGCAGCTTAGATGGCGATATCTTGTTTTTCTTCGACCATGAATAAACATAAGGCATCATCATGGCCACCAACGGTGTATTATTAAAGAAGGCAGATGTTGGAGCCACAAATGCGACCATCTTTACAATAAAACCGCTTACACTTTTAGTCCCTTGAAAAAGGCGGTTGAATACAAGGTTGATGACATCCGTTTTTCGAATGATATCCGAAATGACCAACAGCAGCATGATTACGGCCAGTTGCTCATTTGCAAAACCCGCCAAAGCTTCTGAAGGACTTAATACCCCTGCAATTATTAGTACCGTTACGGCAATGAAAAAGGAAACTTCAGCGCGTAGTTTTCCGCTGTAAAGCGCAACCAACAAAAAGATGATAACCGCAAAAACGAGTGCCATAGAAGAGTTAATCATGCGATTGACTTAGATCAATATCCTGATTTCGCCCCAGCGATATTCTCAATCGGGTGCCAAGTAGTTTTTACCTCTTGTGTTTCGAGAAGTAAATAAGGGTCGTCTCCGTCTTTAAACCAGTCTTTATCACTCCAATCTGAAACGCGTTTTACATTAAGAGATGCGTTTTCTTTGATGAGATTAAGATGCTTTTCTCGGCAATAAATGGTCGCATTTACATCCATGTGTGAACTGAAATGCTCAACCAACTCGTCTTCCTTTCCAGTGATGATATTCACAACTCCACCAGGAACATCCGATGAGTTCAACACCTCTGCAAACGTTACAGCAACATGCGGAGAGTTTTCTGAAGCCAGCACAACACACGTGTTTCCGCCAGCAATTACTGGCATGATAGAACTCACCAAGCCAAGCAATGATGGGCTTTCTGGAGCAACAATCGTAACAACACCAGTTGGTTCTTGAACACTGAAATTGAAATGAGATGAGGCAACTGGGTTTATACTGCCAAACAATTGCGTGTACTTATCGCACCAACCAGCGAAATAAACACATCTATCAATTGATGCTTCCAGCTCTTTCGTAGCGTTAGCTTTTGATGCTCCAACGGCCATCAATTCTTCAATGAATTGAGATTTCCGTCCTTCAAGCATTTCGGCAATTCGGTAAAGGATTTGACTTCTGTTAAATGCCGCTCTTGAGCTCCATCCGCTGAAAGCATTTCTTGCCGCAACAACCGCATTTCTAGCATCCTTTCGGCTACCTAAACAGATGTTGGTTACCGTGCCGTCTTTCAACGTAACTGGGTAAAATCGACCGCTTTCTGTACGAGGAAACTTCCCTCCGATGTAAATCTTATATGTTTTTTGAACTTCCAATCTGCTCATCTTAATTCAATTTAACGTAAGCTGATAAACCTTGCAATCCGCCTTCTCGGCCGTAGCCGCTTTCTTTATATCCACCGAAAGGTGAAGTAGGGTCAAATTTATTGAAGGTGTTTGCCCACACAATTCCTGCACGAAGCTTGGTAGTCATGTTGAAGATTTTGGATCCTTTATCTGTCCAAACCCCTGCCGAAAGCCCGAAAGGAGAGTTGTTCGCTTTGTCGATTACTTCATCAATCGTTCTGAAAGACTGAACAGTAAGAACTGGTCCGAAAATCTCTTCCTGTACAATTCGGTGACTTTGAGAAGCCTCTAAGAAAAGCGTTGGCTTACACCAGTTTCCTTTCTTCGGTAGCGTGCAATTTGGCTGATAAATCTCAGCGCCTTCTTCAACTCCAATCTTCAAGTATTTGTTGATTGTATTGAGTTGTTCCTTTGAGTTGATGGCGCCCACATCAGTGTTTTTGTCCATCGGGTCGCCTACAATTAAAGTGCTCATTCGGTCTTTCAATTTCTTGATGACCAAGTCTTTCACGTTTTCCTGAACGAAAAGCCGAGACCCTGCACAGCAAACATGTCCTTGATTGAAGAAAATCCCATTGATAATTCCTTCAACAGCTTGGTCAAGTGGCGCATCATCAAAAATGATGTTGGCCGCTTTTCCGCCTAACTCAAGTGTCGCAGTTTTCTTTGTTCCAGCAATGGCTTTTTGGATAATTTTTCCAACACCTGTAGAGCCTGTAAAAGCCACTTTGTCTACATCCGGATGGTTGACAATGGCCGCACCAGTTGCACCTGCGCCCGTTACAATATTCACAACGCCCGGGGGTAATCCGCTATCATGAATTAGCTCAGCTAATTTCATGGCAGTTAGCGGTGTAGTTTCGGATGGTTTCAACACCACTGTATTCCCACAAGCTAATGCTGGCGCAATTTTCCAAGCGGCCATCATTAATGGAAAATTCCAAGGAATAATCTGTCCTGCAACGCCAACTGGCGTGGCTGTTTTTCCTGGGAAAGCGTAATCCAATTTATCT
>JBLHEU010000188.1:0-6019 GCA_047614525.1 Bacteroidia bacterium
CCAACGAGATAGCCAGAATGAGTAGAATCTCTAATCCAAAATTGCCGAAAGTCTCTTGATTGTAAACTTCATTAAAAGCTATGAAATTGAAAATTAGAACGCCTAAAATATCGGAGAGGCTGCTCTCGTAAATCACAAATTCTTTGTCTTCGGTTCTAAGATTTGCTGCGGATGGAATGGCAATTGCACTGCTGATAATGGCAAATGGAATGGCGTTAATAAGGCAGTTCCTTAACCCGAATCCTCCAAAATAATGAAAGGCATAAGCAAGGACAAATGAGATGATGAGAATAGGGAAGAGGGCACCAAAAAACGACTTGGTAACCAGACCTAATTTGGTTCGGTCTAGTTTTAATTCTAACGAACCTTCTAGCACAATTAGTACTAGACCAATTGTTGCCAAAACCGGTAGGATTGGGTCTAGACTTGGGATTTGCAGCTCAAAAAATACGGTTGCCTGTTTTATTCCCCAACCTAAGATGAGAAGCAAAAGAACCGATGGGATTTTGGTTTTTGCAGATGTAAGTGCAAACACATAAGACACCAACAGAAGTGTGCAAAGTGTAATGATTATAGCGGTTGTCATTTGTTTCTGTTAAGAAGCCAGTAAAGGATGTTTAGTAAACCGGGAACTCCGAATACGATAAAGAATGACGGAGCAGAAATAAGATCTGAATCCATTATTCCAATTCCTAGCAGAGACAATGTGGCAATGAGCCCACCAATACCTTCATATTTAAATGCGATTACTAGACCTAAACATGTGGTAATAGGAAAGCAAATAAACATTGCCATTTCCTTGGTTGATTGAAACCCCGTTCCAGCTTCGTTTACTCCAACTACCTGACTACCTACCATGAAAAGGACAAACACTAAAATGGCCGCAGTCATTATTCTGGCAGACCAAAGAACGATTGTTGAAATATTGATTTTTTTCAGCATTGACAAATATGAAAGTGAAATATCTGAATTAAATGAAAGCCACTAACTGTTGTTAGCTAGCATTTGCTGACGGATTTTTCGGTAGAATTTGATCATTTTGCTTTTTGCAAAGCTTGAATGTGGTTTTCCATTTTATCCCGAACTACAGTTACCTCATCATTAATGTCCCTGTACATGCCTTGCATATGGTTTCTGAAAAAGAGGTTCAACTTCAGCGTTTCCTGAAACTTCCTATTATCCATCAATGCTTCATGATTTACTGGTGTGGCTGATACCCACAATTCGTCCATGTTAATTTGCTCTAATATCTGCGGATACATGACATTCCATTGATAGTTGTCATCCACTCCTTTCTCCACGTTTTCGAGGTATTCATATCTTACTGTATAGAGATGCGAAATGGCATTTATTAACGAATCATTTGAGATTAAATCCAATCCAACAGACTGAAGCGTGGTCCAAGCCGCTGTGTTTTCGTTAAGCTGATAATTACCAAAGACGCTCGCGTAAAAGAACTTGAGAGAATCATTCATCGGTGTTCTGTTTTTAAGAGCACTCAGAACCATCTCATTGGCGCGTATACGCAAAGCGTTCCCTTTAATGTTGCCCTCAAGATCCAGCAGGTCTATGGACAGGTTTTACTGCATTTCTGATAGAAGCGTTATTTCCTTCTGCCTCAGTTTATCAACTTCGCTAGCATTGTTGATGGAGAGGGCAATCATTATCCCAATAACCACCAACACAATCTCGCCAACGGCATAAAGTAGGTACTTGCTGAATTGATTCTCGGTTAGCATTTGCTGACGGATTTTTCGGGAGAATTTGATCATGCCGACAAGTTAATCAAGCTTTTTGCCTCCATTGCCTGATTTAAATGCCTCTCTTCGTGAGATACAATTATCTCAATTGCTTTTCTGAGTTTATAAACGATGTAACGATTTGCTGGAGAAGGGATTACCACATCTTTTTCGAGTAAAGACTTGTTGTAGGTGATAAGCTTCTTTATGGCTTCCTGCTGCTTCTTAAAATCAGTAATCACATCTTTTGGAACATCATTTTGAACAGGTTCCCAAACCGGGAAAGTCTTGGTACGCGAAGCTCGTGTTGGTTCTACAGACTTGTAAATCATGTCTCCTAAAAAGTTGACGACAAAGCCAATCTTTCCAGTAAACCCCATATCCGATTTTCCGTTGGCAGAATCGGTTAGAATTTCTTCATAAGACGCATTTACCAGATTCAAATGTTGCAGCACTTCGGCAATACTCCATTTCTCTTCTGATAGCTTCCAATTGAGTTGTTCGTGAGTTAACGTGCTAAATTGCTTATCAACCTTAGAAGATACAGCATCTAGTCGGTCAAACCAGATTTTAGTGGCTTTATCTACGTTCATGGTTTAGAAAGAATGGTTTCTAGGTGTTCGATGTCTTTGTCGTCAAAGTTTTCTCGAATATAAATAGGTTCATGATATTCAATTCGAATTTTTGAAAAGGGCAGAGGTTGCTTCTTTTTGTCCCATGTATTCATTACCCATTTGGGCGAGGCATCCATTGTAATCGGGATAATAGGAACGCCCGTTTCTTTTGCCATAATGAGCACACCAACCTTGAGTTTCTTGATTGGGCCGGCTGGTCCATCTGGGTTAATCATGGTGCTGTAACTGTTTTTTAACTGAGCATTAACACGTTCTAATGCGACTTTTCCTTTGTTTCCGCTAGAGCCGTAAGCCATTTCGGTTAGCCCCATCATCTTCACCATTATGTGTATTGGTTTCATAAATAGCATGGGGTGCTGAAGCCAGATTTGAGGCTTTTTCATTCTCAGGTTTGCTGTAAAGTGCAAAGGCAAATTATCATGCCAAAATGCATAGATATGGTTCTGACTTGAACTTAAATTCTCTTCTCCTATGTATTCTACTCGTTGGGTAAGTCTAATCAGCAAGAAGATTAGAAACATCAATCCACCGGTTATAAATCCGTACAACCAGTTAAGTTGTTTGAGAGGAAATGGAGCGTTTTGAACGGTGTATTTCATTGCCCGAAAGGTAATCGGCTAATTGCTAAAACCTTATACCTGATTCGTTGGTTACCATCAGCATGAGCAATACCGTTAAACAATTGGATATTGAGGTGTATGATTTGAGTGGGAAGTTGTGCCTTAATCAGAGCATTAGTACCATATAACAATCTGAAATTGTTTTGCTGCATATGAGTACGCTAAACTCAGGACACTACATCGTGAAGGTAAAGGCTGACGAAACGGAGTCAGTACAGCGTGTTTCTATTATGAAGTAATAACTCTTCAGTCTGTTTTCGAAGGTGAA
The DNA here is from genome assembly GCA_047614525.1 of Bacteroidia bacterium. Taxonomy (GTDB): domain Bacteria; phylum Bacteroidota; class Bacteroidia; order UBA10329; family UBA10329; genus UBA10329. The sequence goes on from JBLHEU010000188.1 coordinate 3,263, forward strand.
TCAACGTTCATATCTTCTTCGTTTGTTTCTAATCATCAAAATAAAAAAGCTAGCCCTAACTTTGCCTTGTAAATTCAATTGTAATGGATCCTAACGCTGGAAAGAAGAAGCTTATAAACCGTCTAGGTAATGAGGATGCAATAGCTGCACTTCACGCTGAAGATTTTGAAAGAAGAACTACTTCTTTCTATCGCTACGTAGATATCGTTGAACCTGAGGTTATGAGGAATGATTTGTACCAAGATTGGAGCGATCTTGGGGTTTTTGGAAGAGTCTACATAGCCAAGGAAGGCATTAATGCTCAAATTTCTGTTCCGGAGCACAATTGGACGGAATTCATCAAAGTGTTGCACAGCAGGGAGGAATTAGCCGATATGCATCAAAAGATTGCCATTGAGGATGATGGAAAGTCTTTTTTTAAACTCATACTTAAAACAAGAAACCAAATCGTTGCAGACGGGTTGGATTATGGCGAATATGATATCTCAAACGTGGGAACTCACATGGATGCCAAAGCTTGGAATGAGGCAATTGATAGGGGTGCTATAGTGGTGGACATGAGGAATCACTACGAAAGTGAGATTGGGCGTTTCGAAGGAGCAATCTGTCCAAACTCTGAAACATTTAGAGAAGAACTTCCCGAAGTGCTAGAAGAACTTAAAGGTAAAGAGGATGAGAAGATTCTACTTTATTGTACTGGCGGAATTAGATGCGAAAAGGCTTCGGCCTATTTTAAACACTATGGATTTAAGGATGTAAACCAGCTCAATGGCGGCATAATAGATTATGCGAGACAACTTGAAAGAGATGAAAGCATCGAGAACAAATTTATTGGGAAGAATTTTGTGTTTGACGACAGGTTAGGAGAGAGAATTTCAGAAGATGTAATCGCAAATTGTCATCAATGCGGGGAGCCTTGTGATGAACACGTAAACTGCAAAAACAAGACTTGTAATCTTCTATTTATTCAGTGCGATAAATGCAATGAAGCGAACGGAGGCTGCTGTACTCCGGAGTGTTTAGAATTCGCACAACTTCCGGAAGAAGAGCAGATAGCAAGAGCCAAGGGAAAGAAAAGCGATTCGCGTTTCCACAATCACCAAAAAGTAGACCTAAGTACTTCTTTCTCTCGTTCCGTAACCTGAGTTTTAATGGTGCCGAGAAGTCACCGACAAAGCCGTCAAGTCACTCCGAGAGCCCGCCCTGAGCGGAGTCGAAGGGAGGAGTCTCGTTGCCATAGCGCACAAAACTCAACACCATAAAAAGAGACCCTTCAGTTCCTTCGATAAAAACTCAGGGGAGGCTCTTCGTCAGCATGACAAATGATGTAACGTATCGTATCGGTCATGCTGAACTTGTTTCAGCATCTATCTCCAAGCTCCATAAGACCCTGAAACGAGTTCAGGGTGACGCTAGTTGAGATTGTTTAGGTAGAGAAGTAGCAACGAAGAATCTCTAGGCTATAATCGAGATGCTTCTTCTAAAAACTCATTGAATTATATGATTCCCTCGCAGCTTACCAGTTAGAGATCGACAATGAGCACATCATGTCGCCAAACGATCTTTGCACTATTGGTTTCTTAAACCAAGTAATTGATGCAGGTGTAACCGTGCTTAAGATTGAAGGGCGTGGACGATCACCTGAGTACGTAAAAGAGGTTACTATCTGCTACAAAGAGGCGGTAATGGCTATTCAGGATGGAACGTATTCCAAGGATAAAATCAAAGGCTGGGACGAACGGTTAGCTACAGTTTATAACCGTGGTTTCTGGGATGGGTACTATCTCGGAAAAGAGCTTGGAGAATGGAGTGAAGGACACGGTTCTCAAGCAACAACTAAGAAGAAATACGTTGGAAAAGGAGTTAAGTACTTCCCGAAAATTAATGTAGCTGAATTCCAAATGGAATCTCATTCTCTTAAGGTTGGAGATAAGATTATGGTTACTGGTCCAACTACTGGTGTGGTTGAACGCATTATTGAAGAGATTCGGGTAGATGACAAAGCCGTTGAAATGGTTGAGAAGGGAATCAATTTCTCTATAGCCATTGATGAAGTAATTCGTCCGTCCGATAAGCTATACAAAGTTGATTCAATACTTAAGCCTCAAGAAGCGTAGGGGCGTACGATCGTCCGCCTATGTTCGATATACAATGATTAGAATTACTCAACAGCGCGATAAGTGCATCGGTTGCAACTACTGTGTGGAGGTGGCGTTGCAGCGCTGGCGAATGAGTAAGAAAGACGGCAAGTGTACTTTAATCGGTGCTAAGGAAAAGCGTGGCTTTCATTCGATAATTGTTGGGGATGACGAACTAGAAGAAAGCCTAGAAGCTGTCAAAGTTTGCCCCGTTAATATCATCAAAGTACAAGAAATCTAGGCTCACTTGTAACTTTTTCGGTGAATTTTAACTGGTTACTTTTGGCTTAAAAGATTTGGTATTATTCTTGTAATTCTCGACCCAAACTATCAAACCCTATATCATGAAGCAAGTTATTAGTCTAGCGTTGATGGCCGCTTTTGTCATTTCATTCTCAAGTTCTGTTTACGCCCAAAAAAGAAAAAAAGACCCGAAAGACGACCCTAAGTACACCCACTATTACTCCGATGTTGATGATGCGTTAGAAACAAAAGAAATGGTGATGGAATTCACTAACGGAGTATCTCGCGTTGATATGCTGAAATTCAAAACTAAGTTCACCAATAACACAAGCGACTTCTTGTTAATCGACCCGTCTAAATTCACGGTTTCTACGGG
>JBLHEU010000189.1:0-5860 GCA_047614525.1 Bacteroidia bacterium
ACAGAACGGATAACCGAAATGCATTCCTTTCTGTGGCGCATGGTTTAACTCGTCATTCGGCTTATTATCCCCAAGCCAATCTCTACCATTATCTGTAAACCACAGTTCTTTTGTTGTTGGATGCCAATCAAACCCTACCGAATTCCTTATTCCTGAAGCAAAGAGTTCCAAATTCGATCCATCCGCATTCATGCGCATGATGGAAGCGTACCGTTCATCTTTCTTCAAACACACATTGCATGGCCCACCAACCGGAACGTACAATTTATCGTCAGGCCCAAAGGCGATGTATTTCCAACCATGATGCTTGTCTGTGGGGAAATTATCATTAATGGTTTCCATGGCTGGAGGACTCTCGAGGTTTTCAAGAATGTTCCGCATCACCGAAACACGACCTACTTCAGCGATGTATAAATCGCCATTTTTATAAGCTACACCGTTTGGCATGTTTAATCCTGAAGCTAAAACGTAAGTTGTATCAGCTTTCCAATCGCCATCTTCATCAACAACGGCATAAACACTTCCCTCTCTTCTCGTTCCTACGAAAAACACACCCTTTGGCCCTTGTGCCAACGTTCGTGCATTAACTACATCTGTAGCAAACAGCTCAATTTTAAATCCTTCGGGCACTGATATTTCATCAATAAAATCGGCTGGTTTTTGCGCTAGTGCGAAAACAGAATACATCAGCAAAAAAATTACAAGCCCGCTTCTCATGAGTTCTCTTGAAAAAACTTGAGTGATAATTGATTGAACTTATCAGCTTCTTCGAATTGAGGTACATGACCGCATTTTTCAAAAACCTCAAACTTGGCACTTGGCACCAAAGCATGAATTTTCTGTCCGTAACTAAAGGGTAAAACCGCGTCTTCTCTTCCCCACAAAATCATCTTAGGAATATCCAACTTGTTTATTCTCTCATAATGCGGGACGTGATTCTCGAGCATGAAATTTCTAAACGTACTTAGCAATGCTCGCTTAGATCTTTTTATGACCGTTAGAGCAGAAAACCATTTAGCAAATCCTTTGTGCCTCTTTTTATCGAAGACCGCTTTTATTGGTGCACGTTTTAGAATTGGAGGACCCAATATCCCCAAAAATGCCTCACCTATTCCTTTGGGTTGAACCAGCTTTATAAACGGGTCGTTTGGAGTTGGGATTCCATAGCAATCAACCAAGAAAAGTGATTTCACCAATTCTGGATGATGACTTGTATAGCGCGTGCTAATTGCACCGCCCATTGATAATCCGACTAAATGAAATGGGGAATTGAACTTTACGTGTTTCAGTAAATCTTTAAGCTGAGACATAAACAGCCTAGCATCATGCTGGGCTTTTACCCGTTCAGAAAAACCACGACCGTATAAATCGTACCGTAAAACCCGAAAACCGTGCTCAACCAAAAACTTGAATTGATAATCCCATATATGAAAATGGCCCATTAAACCGTGTACAAGCACTACTTTCTCTCCGTCTTCTGGACCACCAATTTCGTACCGCACTTTACCATCAGAGAGTTGTGCATACTCCCCGTGCTTCTTCATTTCTTCCAGAATACTCATACATCAAATTTATCCATCAATCAGCAGTAAACCATTCCATGTTTAATATTGTAGCCGAAATGAATACGATAACAGAAAATCTTCAAGAGGTAAAATCTCAACTGCCAGAAAACGTTGTCTTGGTTGCAGTGTCTAAGACCAAACCAAACAGCTCCATTGAAGAAGCATATAAGGTTGGGCAACGCATTTTTGGGGAGAACAGAATTCAAGAATTGGTTGCCAAATCAGAAGAGTTGCCGAAAGATATTGAGTGGCACATGATTGGCCATTTACAAAGGAATAAGGTAAAATACATTGCTCCTTTTGTTAGTTTGATTCATGCTGTTGACAAAGACAAATTGCTAGCAGAAATTAATAAGGAGGCGTTAAAGAATGAGCGCATAATCAAAGTGCTTCTTCAGTTTCATATTGCTAATGAAGAATCGAAGTTTGGTTTGAATCTGACTGAAGCTGAGGAGCTTCTTTCATCGGAGAGGTTTAAGTCCTTCAAGAATATTGAAGTGGCTGGTGTGATGGGAATGGCCACTTTTACTTCAGACCAAAATCAGGTTAGAAACGAGTTCAAAACCTTAAAATCAATTTTCGATACGCTGCAAAGCCAGTTTTTTCAAAACCAAGTTAGTTTCAAGGAAGTTTCTATGGGAATGTCTGGCGATTATAGGCATGCTATTGAAGAAGGAAGTACCATGGTTAGGGTTGGAAGTTCCATTTTTGGGAGTAGGATTTAGACCTCCAGAATTGCGCGTTGCTCTCTTGCTGTAAGCGTAAACAAAACACTTTTTTATTCTATTGGTTACAATATCTCATGTGTTAATTGGCGCTCCGTGCATTCTGCGAACTAGCGTTAATGATAGAAACGACATCCTTTTTCTTGCGCTTACATTTCGAATCCGCTCAACGTCCGTTGAAAAAAGGTATAGCGAATAGCCTGACCCAACTTACTTGCAATTGGGGAATGCCCAAGTAGGTCTCTTGCTTTTTTTTTGAAAAAGATTTTAGTCCGTAAATAGCTTACGGTGTGGGGTAGTTGATTTACCGATGTAATTAAAACAAACGTCATGAAAAGCAACGAAAACAGCACCAAAGAATTAGTACTTGAAGTACAAAAAGACGGTTTTAGAAGATTGATCTTCAGAACCGAAATTGGAAACGGAACCACGCTTTTTTTAGAAGAGTCTGACTTGGTTGATTTCTCTAGGCCGCTAACGGAAAGCAGCGATTTCAACGTGTTTTTTACGAAACGAGCTTTCTGGAAATCTTTCATGGATTTCACCAGCAATGAAGGTTTGCTTAATCGCCAAGTTTGGCACGAGGAGAACAACGAATGGTTGAATCTTAAACCTGTTTTTATTCATAAAGACATTAAGCACTTGGTACAAAACTCGTTGGCAGATGTTACACGAAACCTGAACGCTGACAACGCTAAAACCGTTGAGGGAATTAGAGGCTGGTTGAGGAAGTTATCTGAACCAACAACCGAATTAGACAATGCTATTAACCCTTCTAAAAAATACCGTTATGCAGTTTAAAAACGAATCAAATTCAAACATAATTACTGAGCGAATTCAATACTCTGGCATTACAGCTTTGACCGGATTTCTTGGTGGAATTGATGGTAGCGATGTTCCTTTTGTTTATCACCATTTGAGAAAAGGGTGCATCCTAAAACTCAATGTGATTAGTGGCATTGAAAACCAGCATTTGATGTTTGGTGTGAACTACGGTTCTTACCGATTGGGGATTCTTAGCAGTACCATGGCTAGAAAGATTCAGCAGTTACAAGCGCAGGACAAAATCTACCGATTGACCATCTGCAACATTGTGAGAGAAAAATACTTACCGCCTACCGCAATTATGGTGGAGTTAGAGAGCGAGTCTGATTTTCTTGACCAGGTTGCGTGAATAACGTAACAACAAACAGTTGAACACAAAAATGAACGTTCGATTGTTAATAACTAGGGAGTTTGCTAAGTGTTTTGGAAACCGGTGAAAAATATATTCGCAACTCGTAACAACCCCCTAATGGTAGGATAAAATGAGAAGGATTTTTGGAGTATTAATGATTTTAGCTGTTTCGACAACAGCATTTGGTTTCGGCCCAGCTAGCGAAACTGGTGTAGAGATTTACCCAACAGTAGTTAGCTCGGAATTAAACATTGATGTAGATGATAAGTTGATCAATGGAAAAGTGACCATTTCCGTTTTCAATTCGTTTGGGGAAATTATGATTGAAGAAAACCTAGGGCTGGGTTTGAACAAGCTAGACACTAGCAAGCTAGACAAGGGTTCGTATGTAGCGGTTGTTCGCCAGAATGGTGAGTATAAAAACAAACAAGCTTTTGAGGTAGTTTAACCTTACTAACAAATCAAAAAAAGCCCTACCAATTTGGTAGGGCTTTTTTATTTCAGCGCTTTCTTATAGCGGTCGATGGCCCGTAACCGAGCCCATTTATGATCCACAATTGGTTGCGGATACGTGAGCTCTTGAAACTCAGGAACCCACTTTTGAATGTACTTCAACTCTGAATCGAACCTTTCTGTTTGTAAGTACGGGTTGAACACGCGGAAATACGGTGCAGCATCGCAACCAGAACCTGCAGCCCATTGCCAACCTCCATTGTTGCTAGATAGTTCGAAGTCAATCAGTTTCTGAGCGAAATAGGCTTCGCCTAATCTCCAGTCTAAGAGTAGGTGTTTGGTAAAAAAGCTTGCTACAATCATCCGTACGCGGTTGTGCATCCAACCTGTTTCATTTAACTGACGCATTCCGGCATCTACAATGGCATAACCTGTTTGTCCTGTACACCAAGCGTCAAAGTGTTGCTCGTTACTCTCCCACTCTATTCTATCATAAGCTGGTCTAAAAGACCCATCTACAACATGTGGAAAATGCCAGAGAATAGTCATATAGAAATCCCGCCAGATGAGTTCGTTTAAGAACTTCTCGTTCGTTTTCATAGCCGTTTGCGCCAATTGACGAATGCTGATGGTGCCAAAACGCAAGTGAACACTCAGTTTTGAGGTTCCTTCAACACTTGGAATATCCCTTGTTTCGTGGTAGTTCTTTAAAATACTGAGTTCAACCCCAGTTGACGGAATAGAAATATTCGTTTTCTGAAAACCAATCTCTTCCAGAGTTTGAGAGTTTTCAGATTCGAACATAAAGAAGTTAGAGAAGTACTTTTCTGTTGGATAAGACTTTAGATAAAACGAGTTCAACTTTGCTTTCCATTTCTTGGAGTATGGCGTATAAACAGTGTAAGGCTTTCCATCATCCTTTAGAACCTCACCTTTCTCAAAAATACATTGATCTTTAAACGTTTGAAACGCTATTCCGTGTTCAGAAAGCAATTCAGAAATTTCCACATCACGCTTTTGTGCATAAGGCTCATAATCGTGGTTGGTAAAAACCGATTTGACAGAGTAATCTTTAATGAGCTGATTGTAAACTTCAATCGGATTTCCATGAAAAACCAGTAAATCTGAACCAAAAATCTGTAGCTCTGCTTTCAGTTCTGATAACGATCTGTGAATGAAATCAACCCGTTTATCGTGTTTATCTTCCAGTTTTGAGAGAATGCTTTCATCAAAAATGAAAATTGGAATAACTGGCTTTCCAGAACGTAAAGCATGATGCAAACCTGCGTTATCATTAAGACGTAAATCGCGCCTGAACCAGAAAATGCTTACCTCTTGTTGTAACTTCATTGCATAAAAAACCCCGCAACTAGTGCAGGGTTCGTTTTTGGATTAGATAATTCTATTTAGAACCATAGATGTATTGAAGAAACTCCTTTTTCGTTTCCTCTTTTTGAAAAGCTCCTGTATAGCTGGCTGTAACCGTACTACTAGAGACATCTTCAACGCCTCTCAATGAAACACACATGTGTTTGGCATCAATAAGAACTGCTACATCATCGGTTCCTAGGGCTTCTTTCAATTCATTTGCAATCTGAACCGTCAATCGTTCTTGAACTTGAGGTCGCTTCGAGAAATACTCGACAACTCTATTCAGTTTAGACAAGCCTACAACCTTTCCTTTGTTGATGTACGCAATATGTGCTACACCGATAATCGGGACAAAATGATGCTCGCAGAAAGAGTGAACTTTAATATCCTTCTCCACCAACATCTCCTTGTAATTGTACTTGTTCTCAAAGAGCTTAACTGATGGTTTACTCTTCGGGTTAAGTCCAGCAAAAACCTCATCCACGTACATTTTAGCTACACGCATTGGTGTTCCGCTGAGGCTATCGTCAGATAAATCCAAACCTAGGGTATCCATAATTTCAGCAAAA
>JBLHEU010000190.1:0-5827 GCA_047614525.1 Bacteroidia bacterium
TACTTTTCAACCTTACAGGGTTTTTTGGACGTAGAAAGACAATCTGAGACAATATATCCGTCAGAGAAACACATGTTTAATGCCCTTAACCATACACCAGTATCTGGAGTAAAAGCAGTTATCCTAGGTCAAGACCCTTATCATGGACCAAATCAAGCTCACGGATTATGTTTTTCGGTAAACGATGGAATGAAGTTTCCACCATCACTGAGGAACATTTTTAAAGAACTGAGCACAGACATTGGAATGGACGCACCTAAATCTGGGAACCTGACTAATTGGGCAGACCAGGGCGTTCTTCTTTTGAATGCAACACTTACTGTAAGAAAAAACAACGCTGGTTCTCATCAAGGAAAAGGCTGGGAGCGATTCACTGACGCGATGATTCAGAAACTGTCTAACTCTAGCAATAACTTGGTATTTCTTTTATGGGGGAAATTTGCTCAAAACAAAGAATCGCTCATTAATAAAGAAAACGGTCATTTAATATTGAAAGCCCCGCACCCATCGCCTTTTTCGGCACACACAGGTTTCTTCGGCTCCAAACACTTCTCTCAAACCAACGATTTCTTGAAAAGCAACGGACTAGATTCAATTGATTGGAATTTGACCGAACAATGATCTGGTTGTTTTACGTTTAGCCGTTATAATGTTTCGTCCACTCATACCGTTCCTAATTCTAATTTCCTTTATAGGATTAGATGCAAACGGGCAGAATCGCGTGCGACTAATTATTGAGCAAGATGAGAATGGAGTCGCGCCTAAAAAGGTGAATCGCATTGGTAAATTGAAGGAAACCTATCCTGATTCTATCAGCGCATTACAAGCTATGAAAGACTTGGTTTTGTCAATGCAAGCAACTGGATATGCAGAGGCTGGTATTGATAAACATATGTGGAAAAAAGACACGGTTATTGCCAAACTTCATACCGGAAAACGATACAAAATCGCCACAATTCACACTGGAAACGTATCGGAAAGTGTCCTAAAAAAAGTTGGTTTTAAAGCAAATAATCAGACTGATGCAAGCCTTAGTTCACTTTACCTATCCACTCTTAAAAAGCGACTGTTACAGTTTTATGAAAACCGTGGATATCCCTTTGCTGAGGTCCAATTAGATAGTTTTCAGTTGATAGAAAATCGACTTTCTGTACGTTTAAACTTGGCGAAAAATGAGGCATACAAAATAGACAGCATTGTTGTTAAAGGCACGGGTAGGATTAAGTCTAAATATCTCCAAAACTACCTCGGCATAAAGCAAAAAAGCCCTTACAACGAGAGTAAAATAACCCCTATTTCAACACGTTTAAAAGAGATTGCTTTTGTCAGCGAAACACAACCACCAGAAGTAGTTTTTGGAGATGAAGGGAAAGCCAAGCTTTACGTTTATGTCGATAAAAAAAGAGCAAGTCAATTTGACGGCATTCTGGGTGTGTTGCCAAGTAGCGAAGAACCAGGAAAGGTGCTTGTAACCGGTGAATTAAGTATTAAGCTTTTAAGCGCTTTCAGACGCGGTGAACTGATTGATATATCATGGCGTAAAATTCAAGCTCGAACCCAAAACCTGAATATTCATCTGGCTTACCCCTTTCTATTCAATACCAGTTTTGGTTTAGATGGAACCTTCGAACTTTACAAACGAGATACGCTTTACCTCAACCTCCGAGGTGTAATCGGAGTTCAATACCACCTTATTGGAAATGATCACATAAAGGTGTTTGCAGATATCAGAAACACAAATGTACTGGCCACTTCTACTCTCATATCTACAAGTACTTTAAACCCCGACAATGTTGATTCTAGAACTCAGCTTTACGGCTTTGGCTACAAAATGCAACGATTGGATTATCGGCTTAATCCTAGAAAAGGGTTTGAGATATACGCAGAAGCTAGTGCAGGGAACAAAAAGATAATCCCAGATGGTACTGTTGAGGCAACCAGATATGATGGTTTGAAGATAAATTCCTTTCAATTGAATGCCGTATTGAAAGCTGCGTACTTCATTCCAATACCTAACAGAAGCACCATTAGAATCTCGTTTAATGGTGGATACATGCGAAGCGAAAACCTTTTTGAAAGTGAAGCTTACAGAATTGGCGGTTTGAAAACGCTGCGCGGCTTTGACGAAGAATCAATTTACGCCACAATGTTCGGAATTGGCACCATTGAATACCGCTTTCTTCTAGACCCAAACAGCTTCATTTTTGCATTTTTTGATGGAGCGTACTACGAAAACACGTCTACCAACAAGAGCATTTCAGATCGCCCTTTTGGCTTCGGATTAGGCATTTCCTTCTTCACCAAAATTGGTGTGTTCTCACTTAATTATGCGCTTGGTAAACAATTCGATAACCCGATAGATTTCCGAGCAGGAAAGATTCACTTTGGAGTTGTGAGTTATTTCTGATTCAACTTCATTGCTCCTTCTCTAATTCCTAACTTCATCGCCTATGGAGTTTGCCTTTTTACTTGTTGGAATATTGGTTGGTGCGGCAGTTGGTTTTCTTCTTGGAAAACGTGGTGCTAGTGGTTCATCTAATGCTGAAGAATTAGCTCAATTGAAAGTTGCTAATGCTACGCTCGCTGAAGGCGAAAGACGCGTTTCTGAAGAACGAGATATCCTCAAAGCTGATTTAAAAGAAGCGCAGGACAAGCTTTCGGAAACGGTACAAAGCCTTGCTTCATCAAGAACACATTTCAAAGACCAAGAGGCGCGTCAGGCAGAGCAGAAAAAGGAGTTTGAAGATCTCAATAAGCGGTTTAATACTGAGTTCGAAAACCTCGCCAACAAGATTCTTGAAGAGAAGTCTAAGAAGTTCACAGATCAGAACAAGGAGAATATTGAGCTCATATTAACTCCACTTCGCGAACGCATAAAGGATTTCGAGAAGAAAGTAGACGAGAAATACGATAACGAGCAAAAGGAGCGGGCATCACTAAAAGGTGAGATTAAAACGCTGCACGAACTCAACAAACAGATTAGCCAAGAAGCGCACAATCTAACCACCGCGTTAAAAGGTGATTCTAAGAAACAAGGAAACTGGGGCGAACTTATTCTGGAACGTGTTTTAGAAAATTCGGGCCTTATTAAAGGTCAAGAATACACTACGCAGGAAATGACTTATAACGAAGATGGCGATAGACTTTTTCCAGATGTAGTTATTCAATTGCCAGACGAAAAGCAGATTATTATTGACAGCAAGGTTTCTCTAGTTGCTTACGAACGTTTTGTAAATGCTGATGAAGATGACGAACGAGATAAGTGGATTAAGGCGCACGTTGCTTCAGTAAAAGCGCACATTAAAGGTTTGTCTGAGAAGAACTATCACACGAGTAAGGGAATGAACAGCCCAGAATTTGTGCTGATGTTCATGCCAATTGAAAGCAGTTTTAGTGCATCAATTCGTGCCGATGATGAGTTGTTCAACTTTGCGTGGGACAAACGAATTGTAATAGTGAGTCCTTCTACTCTACTTGCCACATTGCGCACGGTTTCTTCCATTTGGAAGCAAGACCGTCAGACGCAAAATGCAATTGAAATTGCACGAAAAAGTGGTGATATGTATAACAAGTTTGTTGGTTTTGTGGAAGACATGCAAAAGATAGGTTCGCGCTTAAACTCAACCCAAACTGCATACAACGATGGCATGAAAAAGCTGTCTGAAGGAACAGGGAATTTGGTGAAACGCGCAGAAGAATTAAGAAAAATGGGAGCCAAAGCCAACAAGCAACTTCCCAGCGAAATCTTAGGTTTGGAAGATGAAGATTAGTAGACCGTTTGTTCTTCTCGGATTCATTGGGCTTCTTGCCTCTGGTTGCTACACGGAGCGGATTTCCAATCAGAACCTTTCATATTTATATGACAGAGATGCTTCGTTTGTTCATCCAGAATTCAATATTCAACACAAGAATGATAGCGTTACTGAACTTCATTTCAGAGTAAACTCAAACGAATTACTCTATCTCCACAATCAAACAAGCGATTTCTATTCTGCTGTATTTCGAATTCGATATGAGATTTATACGCAACTAGAAAGCAAGTTGCTAATTGATAGTTCTGTTGTCATTTTCAAAGACAGTTCTTTAGTTATGGAAGGCAAAACTATTAGTGGAATCATCAAGCTAAAACCTTCTAACGTTGAGCAATCTTTACTGAAGGTTGATTTGGTGGATTTAAGACGCAACACGCGTGTTATGCGTTACTTTGAAATTGACCGATCCAATGTTAATTGCCGACAGTTTTTCACCATGACACAGGTGGGCAGAAATCATCCACTTTCTAGGAGTTACATTACTAAAGATGAAGAGGTAATCATCAACCATGTAAGTGGACAAACCAATGCAAAGGTGCGGTATTACAATCGTGAGTTTCCATTGCCAAAACCACCGTTTTCTATAGAATCTCCAAAGGCATTCGACTTTGTGGCCGACAGCACTTTTGAAGTTACGCTCGGCCAGCCATTGACTTTACCAAGAGAAGGATTCTATCATTTCCAGCTTTCAGACAGCACCAAGGATGGTTTTACGGTTTATCGTTTCAAAGAATCTTATCCTGAAGTAAAAGAAGTGGATGATTTGATTGCTCCTTTACGATTCATCAACAGTAATTCTGAATACAAAAAATTGACTGACGCTGATTTTCCCAAAGCAGAAGTTGATCGATTTTGGTTGAATCTGGCTGGGAATAGAGATCGCGCTAAACTTCTTATTCAGAAATTTTATTCAAGAGTTGAAGATGCCAATGCTTTCTTCTCCTCTCATACCGAGGGCTGGAAAAGCGACCGTGGTTTGGTATACCTCATTTTCGGCCCACCAAACATCATCTACAAAAACTCACAATCCGAACATTGGATTTACGGTGAGGAAAGTAATCCTTCTTCATTAGGATTAACCTTCTACAAAGTTGAAAATCCGTTTACTGCTAACGACTACCGATTAGACCGCTCTCCTATTTACAAGAGCAACTGGTACACCGCGGTTGATATGTGGCGCCAAGGACGTGTTTACACGGACAATTAAGCACAAAAAAGCGAGCTTCCGTTCGAAAACCCGCCTAGAACTGTTCCTAACAACGTTCTTAGTTCATCACTATTTGTAATCCATCAACCATTGTTAAAGAATCTTTAACCTCTACCGCTTTGCTGTACGCTAAAATATTGTCAACCACAGTTTGATCCGGAGAAAAGGAAGCCCTTTCAAACTCCTCAGAGAGGAAATTCATCATCTGTGTTTGATACAACAACTCACAAGGCTCTTGCGCTGTGAGTGCGGTAGTTTGGGTTAGTAAATCTTTTGGTAGAGTAAAAGTTTTAGACATATCTTTTTGTTTGGTATGTGGTTAATACGCAACCGATTAAGATATATTGTATGGCACAAAAAAAAGCGCCCTGATTTCTCAGAACGCTCTCATTATCGTGTTTAAATTGGAGTTACGCCACCAATTTAATTTTGTGCTCTTCCATCAAAGCTCTTAGGTTAATAAGCGCATAACGCATTCTTCCTAAAGCTGTATTAATGCTCACTTCTGTAGCCCATGCAATTTCCTTGAATGGCATTTTAGCGTACACTCGCATTAACAGCACTTCCTTCTGATCTTCTGGTAGCAACGCAACCAGTTTTCTCAAATCAGAATGAATTTGATCCTGAATGTAGACCTCTTCTCGGTTCATATCCTCGCTTCCAATTACAGAGAACACATCAAACTCTTCGGTAGAGTGTTGCATCCGCATTTTCTTCTGCTTACGAAAGTGGTCTACAACCAAGTTGTGCGCAATCCTCAGCATCCATGGACGGAACTTTCCTTCCTCCAAATACTTTCCAGATTTTA
>JBLHEU010000191.1:0-5814 GCA_047614525.1 Bacteroidia bacterium
GATTTTGACAACGATGATCTTCAAAAATGGCTGAAAGACATCGGTATTCCCACATTTATTGGGAGTAGCAAACGGATTTATCCAGAAAAAGGAATTAAGCCAATTGAGGTGCTGAATGGCATTGTCAATGTGCTCTCGAATCAAGGAGTTAAAATTCAATATGAACACACTTGGACAGGTTGGAATGAAGACAATCACCTCGTTTTTAATGGAGAGACAGAAGTAAAATCTGACTACACGGTATTTGCTTTAGGTGGAGGCAGTTGGAAAGTCACTGGCTCCGATGGAACTTGGCTCGACATTTTCAAAACTCATGGCTTAGATGTCAGTCCTTTTCAGCCTTCAAACTGCGCGTATAAAATTGATTGGTCTGAGAAATTCATCAGTAAACATGAGGGAAATCCGCTGAAAAATATTGCGGTCAGCTGTTTGGATAAAAGCCAAAAGGGAGAATTAGTAATCACAAAACTTGGACTGGAAGGCAATGCCATTTACGCGGTAAGCCCACAAATTCGTGAGGAACTGAACGCCAAAAAAACAGCCAAAGTATTCTTAGACTTAAAACCTGTTTTAACCGAGGAAGTACTTCTAGAAAAATTCAAGAAATCAACCTTGAAGAACACCACGGATATCTTACGGACAGCGTTGAATTTAAGCCCTGCGCAAATCGGACTATTGAAAGCGTATACATCCAAAGAAACGTTCTTGAATTCTGAGCTTTTAATCGCAAGTATCAAGAAACTTGAGATTGAGATTATAGGTTCTGCACAAGTGGACGAAGCCATTTCCACCACTGGCGGTTTAAGTTTGAAAGCCGTGGATAAATCCTTCAAATTGAAAAAACTGAAGAACACGTATTGCATTGGCGAAATGCTTGATTGGGATGCTCCGACTGGCGGCTACCTTCTTCAAGCTTGTTTCAGTATGGGAGTACAACTTGCTGGTCACCTAAATCGTAAGCGGATTAAGTCTGAAGGTTCCTAGAAATCATTCAGATTGTCTCAGCAAGCACCTTTCCAAGGTTCTTTGTATCAATTTGCTTTGCAAGCCGAAAGAGGAAATTATCTTTGCGACATGATTTACGACAATATTCTCGAGACAATTGGCAACACACCAATTGTGAAATTAAATAAGGTTTGTAAGGACCTGCCATGCACGGTTTTGGCGAAGGTTGAGACGTTTAACCCTGGTCATTCGATTAAGGATAGAATGGCGTTAAAGATGGTTGAGGATGCCGAGGCTGACGGACGACTGAAGCCAGGAGGAACCATTATTGAAGGGACTTCGGGAAACACGGGAATGGGGCTTGCATTAGCCGCTATTGTAAAGGGCTATCGCCTCATTTGCACCATGCCAGACAAGCAGAGTAAAGAGAAGATGGATATACTTCGTGCAATGGGTGCTGAGGTTGTTGTAACGCCTACAAATGTTGAGGCCGATGACCCACGCTCTTACTACGAAGTTGCCAAGAGGTTGAACAAGGAAATTCCGAATTCATACTATCCAAATCAGTATTTCAACCCAAGCAATGTAATTGCACATTATGAGCAGACAGGACCTGAGATTTGGGAACAAACTGAGGGTAAAATAACCCACCTAGTCGTTGGCGTTGGTACCGGTGGAACCATCTCTGGTGCTGGAAAATATTTGAAGGAGCAAAATCCAAACATCAAGATTTGGGGGATTGATACATACGGTTCTACGCTGAAGGCGTATCACGAAACGGGGAAGATTGATCCGAGCCAAATTTACTCGTACGTGACCGAGGGAATTGGTGAAGACATTATACCTTCTTGCGTTGATTTTGACGTTATAGATTACTTCGAGAAAGTGACTGACAAAGACGGGATGTTAATGACCCGAGAACTGGCTAAAAAAGAAGGCATGCTTGTGGGAAACAGTGCTGGTTGTGCTATCCAAGGTTTGCTTCAAATGAAAGACAAACTGAATCCAGAAGATGTGGTTGTGGTAGTGTTTCATGATCACGGCACACGCTATGTAGGCAAGATTTTCAATGACGATTGGATGCGTGATCGAGGGTACCTAGACAAAGGACGGATTTCGGTTGGCGAATTGCATGGGCCAGAATTGATTAAGGCCGATGTGAACGACTCTGTAAACGACCTAATTCACATGATTACGGAGAATGGTATTTCTCAGATTCCTGTGTTTGATGCTGATAAGCCTGTTGGCTCTATTACGGAGAGTAAATTGTTTAGCGAGTTGTTCAATAATCCATCTGTAAAAGAAAGAAAAGCTGGCGATGTAATGCAAGAGCCTTTTGAGGTTGTTGATGGAAATATGACACTGACTGATGTTGCAGAAAAATTCGACAAGAAAACTGCGGCTGTACTTTATAAAAGCTCCGCAGGTTATAGCATTCTAACCAAGCACGATATTATTAAGGCTATCGCGGATTAAGATGAAAAGAAGAACTGTTATTGACCAAATTGGTCGAACGGTTCTTATCCCAAAAATTCCGCAAAGAATCGTTTCGCTGGTTCCAAGTCAGACAGAATTAATGTATGATTTAGGCTTGGGAGAACGAGTGGTTGGTATCACCAAATTCTGCGTGCATCCTGACAAATGGTTTAGGGGAAAGGCCCGAATTGGCGGAACTAAAAAGCTGAATTTTGAAGCTATCGCAGCTCTAAATCCTGACTTGATAATAGCCAATAAGGAAGAGAACAACAAGGAAGACATTGAGCGGCTTGAAAAGCAGTTTCCTGTTTGGGTCAGCGATATCACCGATCTTGAATCTTCTTTAATGATGATTGAAAAGATTGGAGAAGTTACTGGGTCAGATGCATCAAAACTTGTTGAAGAAATCCGCAATGGATTTGCAGAACTAAAGCCAATTCAGCCTACCAGCAAAACGCTTTATCTCATTTGGAAGAATCCATTTATGGCTGCTGGGTCTGACACGTTTATCCATGATTTAATGAACCGTTGTGGTTTTGAAAATGTTACGGGTCAATCGCGTTATCCCGAACTTGTAGAAGAGAAAGTAATCCAGCTAAACCCAGAATTGATTCTGCTATCGTCTGAGCCATTTCCATTCAAAGAAAAGCACATTCAGGACTTGCAAGAACTGCTTCCCAAAGCCACAATCACACTAGTTGATGGCGAGATGTTTAGTTGGTACGGGAGTCGATTGAAACTGGCGCCAAGCTATTTACAATCGCTTATTCAAGGTCTCAAATAAAAAAGGAGGAAACATAACTGCTTCCTCCTTTTCAACTCAACAATTAAGTAGCCTTAGTTGGTAATTACCAAGCGATGCTCTGAAGTCATGTTTGACTCTGAATGTCTCAACCTAACTAAGTAAATACCGTTGTTCAAATCTAAATTAAGCTCTGTTCTCTGAGCAAAACGAGTAGTTTGAACAACACGTCCAGTCATATCCAGAATATCCAAATCTATATTCCCAAGTTCTGGACTAGAAACAATCACAGAGCTGCCGTTTGATGGGTTAGGATATAATGAAGCCTCCAATGTTGCCATTTCCTCAATGCCAACTCCTAGGCCTTCTACTCGGTACAATTTATTGGCATCATAATCTACGTACCAGATTCTTCCTTCTGGTCCAATCTTCACTCCCATAATACCTGTTGCACCAGTGTTTATTCTCCCCAACTCCACGGCTGGCATGGTAGAAATGTCGTAGATAATAATATCAGAAGTTTCATAGTCCGTTACTAGCATACGGTCTTCAATTATGTCAATTCCTGCAGGCTGAAGAAGTCCAGAAACAACTACGTTTTCTTGTGTATAACCAACCACATGATAATACTGCGCTAAAGCCTCGCCACCAACAAATGATGCAGCTCCGCCTTGCGAGCCAGAAGTAATATTTATTCTGATTACTCTTTGATTCCCATAATCTACTACGTACAGCCAGTTGGTTTCTTTGTCTAGAACTAAGTGACTAACCACTTTATCGTTAGGGTCTTTAAGTACCTGATTCTCAGAATAACGTTTTACAATAGCATCGCTGTGATAATCGTTTCCTGGGCCATGATCTGCTGCAAAATCATAGCGAACGATATCAAATCCATTTCCGTCAAACACCCAATAAACGTTGTCTTTCTCATGCGCAATTCCTTGGCTTCGCGGACTCTCATGAAGCATGTCTAAATGACTTCCATTACCTCCTGAAGGTTGAGCATAAACAGCCGGGTCGCTTGACCAAAGTGTTGGGCCCGTGAAAGGTGTTCCACCATTATGGTTAGCATCATACACTCCTGCTGATGTTCCAAAGTTTTGGTTTTCGCCAAAGGCAATACCAGTTGGTAAAGACATGAAGTGATAGTTGTTTCCGTCTTCCTTGGTAATTGAAGTTTGATTGCTTTCTCCAGCATTTGAATACGTAGTGGTTGAACCTCCATTACCTTCAGTTTTCTTGTTCACCACCCAGAGCTCTTTTCTGGTTAAAAACGGATGAAAATCTAGATCAGTAGGCTTATCTAAACCATCTGATGAGGACCCCATTTCTTCCTGAATGTAAGTGCCCACTCCAATATAGCTGTCAACAATATTGGTCATTCCAGGTCCAATCTCAACCGTTCTATAAAGCGTATCATTCACGTTATTCATATCAGCATTTCCGTTCAGGGAAGATGCCCACGCTTTAACTTGGTAAGTACCAATGCTCGCAACCCAGGAAGTTGGATGCTCAATAGTTACCCATTCGTTATTTGTAATAATTAGCCCGTTAATTGGCATAGATTGAACAGGTTGATTATCCACCTGATAATTAATCATCACATCATTAATTGTTGTGATTCCTGCATTGATGAACCCGCATTTGAAATAAACCAGACCCGGCTGCATATAAGGGAAAGGTCTTTGTAATTCGATGGCGTTAAAATCAAACGTTGCAGGTAAATCAGCACTGAAATTGAAGATGTTTCCGTCTCCAGTACCAGCGAATTCTTCTATCAAATACCCATTAACGTAAACAGCAAAGCCTAGCCCACCGTCACCATAATCATCTACATGATGCAACGATAAAGCAGCACCTTCAGTAACACAAACATCTACTGTATAGGTTTGGGCGTTTCCATAACCGTTTCCAGTAGTTCCCGTGTAAGGTGCGCCACCAGAGTTACAATTGAGTTGAGCAGTATTTCCGCCACTTTCAATGGTACCAGAACCGCAGGCATTTCCTCCAGGAACTAACTCCCAATAGCTTTCATATCCGTAAGCATCTGTGCTAATTTCTAGTGTAACCTCTACCTCGCCAGTAGCGCATTGGGCTAATGCTTGCTGGTTTGTAAAGAAGCAGCAACAAAAAACTGCTAGAATTGGAGTAAAAATTGTTTTCATACCTGAAGGTGTTAGACTGATGTTAAAGTTGTTGCAAAAGTTACACAATACACCGGCAAACCAGTGTCCAGTAAAAGACCTTGGATAGATTCAGTTTTTTCAGCCTTACTAAAGAATAAGGTTCTGTCGCATTAATCCTTTTTTGACGATTTTCCTCTGAAAGGTCAAGGTCTTAAAAAAAGATAAGACTCAAGTAATCAATGGCTTACGATTTTTTGTTTTCACCGAATCGGATAATAACTAACCTGGTTTCAGTTAATGCGACAGAACCGATTATTCCGCTAGTCAATTAAATCTAGGTTCGTTCCGTTGAGTTTTATCAAAATCTCAGGACCGCACTCAACCATTTAGTGTCATTCGGGTTTGTTAATTGTATAATTGGAAGAACTTGAAAACAACTGACTACAATAGCATTCTTAAACAAATTGACGGGGTTGATCCCGTTGCCTATGGCCGTAGCAGAAACTACAGAGATGGTGCGGTTAC
>JBLHEU010000192.1:0-5719 GCA_047614525.1 Bacteroidia bacterium
CCGTGGTAAACGGACAGTTTCAAAGCAACTTGCTGAAAATGCGTAGCGCTTCCTCCTCAAATGAATTAGGTGATAAACTTCGTGCATTATTGTACGAAAGTATCTTAAACCTCATTCTCATTGAAATTGGCTTTTATTCTCTCTGGGCAGAAACAACTGGTTGTAGTTCTACTGAATTAGCGGAAGTCCTCTGGTTTTTCGCTTATTTTCTTCAATTCTAAATAGGACGCGATGCCCCAAATACCAAACATGGCTACACCAAAAATGAATATGAAAGTATTGGAGATCATGGGTTTTGGTTTTTTTGATTGGTTATTTGTTTGATGAGAATGGCTGCGCTTAGTATGGATGGCACCCATATGCCTACAAATATTCCTTCTTGTTGCTGTCCGTTAAACCACAAGTAAATGGAAAAAAGGAAGGAGAAAAAGGCTGAGACAAAGAAAAATTGGTCTGATCGATTCATGCTGTTTAATGCGTTAGTTACCGTGATTGTTTATGCTCTAACATTACAACTCGTACAAATGTTTAATAAATTAACCAATAAGTTAAACAAAAAGACTGCGGACATGTTCATTATAAAATTAATCACTTAAAAGAAGTATCATGAAAAAAGTATTTATTGCCCTAATGACCGTTGCCCTTACTGGTTCTGCTGTTTTTGCTAACAACGGAGGAAAAGATGGAGAAGGAGAAACCATCGTTGGTGTTGCTGCTGGCAACAAAGATTTTAGCACTTTGGTTGCTGCTGTTAAAGCTGCTGGTTTGGTAGAAACACTAAACAGTGAAGGCCCATTTACTGTATTTGCACCTACCAACGCTGCCTTTGATAAATTGCCAAAAGGAACTGTACAAGGTTTGTTGAAGCCAGAGTCGAAAGACCAATTAATTGCTGTGCTAACATACCATGTTGTAGCTGGAGAATTTAATGCCGCTGCGGTTGTTGACGCAATTAAGAAAAACAAAGGTAAATTCGTTATCAAAACTGTTCAAGGAGGAACGTTAACAGCTTCTTTGAAAGGAAAGAACGTGATTCTTACTGATGGAGCTGGAAACACTTCAACAGTTGTGATTGCAGATGTAAAGGCATCAAATGGAATTATCCATGCAATTGATTCTGTTGTAATGCCTAAGTAATTCTATTAGAAAAGCTGAAACCGTCTCCAGTAATGGAGGCGGTTTTTTTATGCCTTGAAATTGGCGATGTTCTGCAGCATTCCTTCGAAAACAAAAAAGTGAAACGGGAGAACGCTGTACCAATAAAGTCGGCCAAGTAATCCTTTAGGTCGGAATGTGGCTGTTTGTCTAAGGGAAGTTTGTTCGCCATTAGTCTCAATTTTTAATTCCAACCAAGCCTCACCCGGCAACTTCATTTCAGCGTAGAGTAGTAGTCGACCTTCTTCTTTATCAGCAAGTAGAACTCGCCAAAAGTCAATCGCTTCGCCAGCTACAATGTCACTAGGGCTCCGTCTGCCGCGTCTCAATCCAACTCCACCAAATAGCTTATCCATAAAACCGCGTATGCGCCACAATAAATTGCCGTAGTACCATCCTCTTTCTCCACCAATGGACCAGATGTTGTCTTTAATTTCGTCTGCATTTCGCGTAAATACAGCTTTTCTGTCGTCTACAAAGCATCCGTTAGAAGGAACGTTGATGTATGTCCTGAGGGTATTTTCATCGAAACTGGAGGCTAAGGCGTCTTTCCAGCTAGAAACCACATTATTCTGTTCTATGCGTTGAAATGCTCGTTCCACTGCTCCTTGGTACTTTATAAGCTCAATATTCAACTTTTGGGCAAGATCGTTTGGTTTAGCGATGACCTCAATTTTCATACTATCAACCAAATTCACGGCAAGTTTGTATGAGGTTGCCGTAACGAAATAAAGCCAATAGGAAGAGACACGAGGAGTCATTACGGGAACGGTAAAAATGTATCTACTCAACCCTCGTACCTCAGAAAACTGGAGCAACATCTCCTTGTAGGTGAGCACTTCTGGTCCAGCAATATCAAACGATTTGTTATAGGTGTCTGCTCTACCAAGAACACCACTGAGGAACTGTAAGACATTCCTAATTGCAATTGGATGACTTTTGGTATTCAACCACTGGGGAGTAACCATTACGGGCAGTTTCTCAACCAAATCACGCATTATCTCAAAGGAAGCGCTACCGGATCCAACAATGATTCCTGCTTTGAGGGCTGTTACTGCACCGTTACTTGTTCTTAGAATCTGTTCGACTCGTTGTCTTGATGAAAGATGCTTAGAAAGTTCTTCTTTATTGGCAATACCACCGAGGTAGATAATCTGCTTACAGGTAGTCTGTTCCATCAATTGAACGAAGTTTTCAGCAGATTTTGCCTCAAGCGATTCAAAGTCTGAAGTACTGGCACTCATTGAATGCACTAGATAGTACGCTGCTTCGACATCAGCGTCTATTCGAATTTCAGTGTTTTCTTCTAAAAAGTCAATTTCTAGGACACTGATTCGTGGATTTGAATAAATGCCTGTTTTCGGAAATCGACCCTTATCTCTTACCGCACAAACCACGGTGTGGCCTGCATCAAGAAGAACCGGAAGCAGTCTTTTTCCTATATATCCTGTTGCACCAGTTAGAAGAACTTTCATAAGGGCATTTTTTCGCGATTAAGCGTTTATGGCAAGCTATCTAGTTTTTTCTGAACCGCATCTGCCTGCACGTATTTACTATCGCTGGCAGTTCGGTTTATTTTAGATAATTCGAAAGCCTCTTTCATTAGCTTATTGTACCGAGAAGTTAGCTTCTCTTTTTCTGTTTTCTTCTTGAATATTCCGAACATGATTTATGCTTTTATGGAAGACATTCCTCCGTCTATTTTTAAAATTTGACCTGTAACCCAAGAACTATCATCCGATAGGAGGTAGGCGGCCGCATTGGCAATATCCTCGCTTGTTCCAATTCGCTTAAGTGGGTGGCGTTCTGCATTTGCTTCACGTTTCTGGTCGCTGCTCAATAACCGCTCAGCTAACGGTGTATCGGTTAATGATGGCGCAATACAATTTACTCGGATAGTTGGAGCAAATTCCGCGGCTAATGAGCGTGTTAATCCTTCTATGGCTCCTTTAGAAACTGCTACTTGAGCGTGGAAATTGAATCCTTGCTGAACAGCAACGGTTGAGAACAATACAATGGATCCTTTACCAGCTTTTAGCTTTGGTAGTACTGCTTGAATAACTCGGATTGCACCAATTGTTTGCAACTGCAAGTCAGCGGCAAACTCTTCTGGTTTTATTCTGTGGAAAGGTTTGAGATTGATGCTTCCCGGACAGTAAACCAAACCATGAAGTTCTTCAGGCACAAAATCCAAGTTGAGTTCGTCTTGTGTAACATCTAAATGATGAAAGTTGATTTCATCAATCGGATTTTGATTGTAAGTGGCATGCACCACTTCGTTCTTTTTGAGGAGTTTTTCTACAATGGCTTTTCCAATTCCAGATGAACCTCCTATTACAAGTATTTCTTTCATAAGTCTTCGTCTATAAATTCGGTATCCTTAACTTTTCGGTTCAATTCTAAGTTTGAGATGGTCATTTTCACCCGACCGCTTTCATACTTGCTTTGACCTTCTTCTTCCCGTACAGGCTTACTATTAAAATCTCCAGTAATGACTTTGGGCATCTTAAAACGCTTAAAATCCGCTTTAAACTCCATTACCGTTGGAATGAAATCTTCTGCCGAAGCATAGGTATTGAAATACTGCACCGTGCCTTCGCGCTTAAGGGTTAATTCAGATTCGTGAATTCTACCATCGTCAATTCCAATTAGCAATTTCATAAGAATCAATTCACCTCCGTTGGTAGGAATCACATTAATAATGTTGCAGTTAATTTCGTTAGAAAGAGCAGTTCCAGCGGGAACCGCCATGTATGCCGTTGGGTCGTCCAAAATCTCTAATTGTGAGAACGGATTTTGCTTTGGAAGGAAGATTAACCCTTTCGTTTTAACACGGAATTTATCTGGTTTCTTGTAAATCATCTTGCCAGAAATCTTATCCATTGCTACACCAGGGATGTTAAATTCCATCTCAACATCACACTTAAGGTCATTCAATTGGGCAAATTTGCTTCTTACGTTACTAAGGATTGCATTGGCATCCTGACCAATCGCGTTGAGCGAAAAAGCCATGATGAATGCTGAAATGAAGAGTCGTTTCATTGAAAAATGTCTTTGCGATTAAAGTGGTATTGTGTAATTCCGAAGAATGCTGCTGTGTGTAGAATGAGAACTCCAGCGGACTGCAAAATCTCAACGGTTGGAATTGGGTCGGAGAAAAGTCGTCTCCATAAATGCATGTGATTTGTGAAGAGGAATGGCATTATTGGATCGAAAAAACTCATCTCGAAACTGCTAATTACCGTGGAGACGATAATGACAACCATTGTCAGTACAATTGGGCCAACGCTGTTGTCTGAGAAGGCTGAGAACATCAGCGATAGCGATGCTACCGTGGTAAGGCTGATGAATGCGAAAACGAACGATGCCATAAAACGCCAGAAGAGGTCTGCGCTTCTAAGAATAACTAGGCCATCCGCGTTAAGCACAAGCAAATCTCCATCACCAAAAATTACCAGAGATAGGAAGTAGGCGAAAATCCCAAGCAGTACAAGAATTACCAGCACATAAAGCATTGCTGTAATCCATTTATACGTGACGAATTTAAAACGGCTAATAGGTTTCGTTAGTGCATAACGGAGCGTTCCCATGGCTGATTCTCCTGAAATGAGGTCTCCAGTAACTAAAGCGACCAATAATGGAAGTTGAATAATGAGCGTTTGCAGAATAATGAAACAAATGAGATTGCCATTTATGAGGACTCCTTCTAGAGAAAAGACTTGATCGAAACTTTGAAAGAGCAGCCCTATGTATTCCTCCCCAGTGAAGTAGAATGATATATCTATGAGTGCAACCAACGCAATTATAGATGCTAGACCGATATAACTTCTCGGTCGAGCAAATGCTTTGAGAATTTCTGCCTGTAGAATTCGAATCATGCCGCTGTGAGTTTTAGGAAGTAATCTTCCAGTTTTCGTCTATGATCCAATCTGTAAATTTTCCTTTCAGCGAGTATGAGCTTGTCAACCACTTTAGGTATTTCGTTTAATTCTGCCTGAAACACCAATGTGTTTTGGTCTTTAATTGGTTTGTAGTTTAGACTCAAGAGAACAATTTCTGCAGCTTCTTGGTCGTCTGTTTCTATACTTACTGTAACCGTGTTTTTAGCTAGTAATTCAGAAACCGAGCCTTGCGACACGCATACGCCTTTGTTGATAATGGCCATACTGTCCGCCATTTCTTCAATCTCGGATAAGATGTGTGATGAAATAATCACTGTTTTCCCAAACTCCTCTTTAAGTCGTAGAATCAACTGTCTGAGTTCAATTATTCCCTTCGGGTCAAGTCCGTTTGTAGGTTCATCAAGGAAAATCAAATCTGGGTCATTTAGCATTGCTTGCGCGATTCCTAAACGTTGCCGCATTCCCTGAGAGTAGGTTGAAACTTTATCGCGTTCACGGCCTGTTAGACCAACTAATTGAATCATTTCGTTGACTCTATCATCCCCAATTTTATTTGGAAAATACTTGGCGGCAACTTTCAGGTTGGTCAACCCAGTTAAATACGGGTAGAACTTTGGCTCTTCGATAATGCAGCCAATTCGTGGCAACACTTTTCCTATATC
>JBLHEU010000193.1:0-5660 GCA_047614525.1 Bacteroidia bacterium
CTTTCCAAGCTTTGACCAAAAAGATTGCCAGGGCAATAAGCAATCCCAATGAGTATTAGAAAAATGGTTTTGTGAATCATGGATGGAGGGTGGCTCATGGATTGTCTACGAATGCAAGGTGTAAAAAACCTCGTTATATAGCATGCTTCAACTTATTCTGTTCCATAATTGCCGCCTTATTTCGGCAAAACTTGCTGCGTTTAACGGAAACTCGGCAAAAACATGCAAAAAACTAAGAGTAAGAGCAGATATGAAGCCTAGGCGGTAGTCGAAATAGAATAACAGTACATGTGTAATCCATAGTGTTAAAATAATGGCACTCTTTTTCCGAGTTAACCCTTTGTTCCAGCCAATAATGGTGGTTTTAGAAAACCAATTGAGGTAGTGATACAAGTAGGCAAATGCTAAAAACGTTTGAACCTTTAACTCCCATGCGCCATAGAAAAAGAAAGTCTTACCGTCTGTAATTCCTAACAATTTACCAAGGGTAACATTGACTTTGTGAAACCCATTTTCTAGAAATGTGTCCTTTACCGGAACGGCAAAATCGTAGAACGTATGAGGCAAATCGACCAATGCGATAATGAACGGCACTAAAACAAACCCAACCACAGAAATGTACCCATAAGTGGATTTAGACCTTAAGGAACCATGCAACATAAACAGCCCAGTAAAAACGTAAACGTGTATTACGGTGGGCAGCATGGCGCCAAATAAAAGAACATAGCCCGCAACTTGATTTAAGGAATAAGCGAGGATAAGCCCCAAACCGAAACCTGCAATACGCAAATGAGTTTTTGAGATAAAAACCCAAACAAAAGCCGTCCAAATACCAATAAATATTGCGCCATTGGAAACTAAGTTCATTTTATTCATCACCTGAGCCACAACAGGATATTCGGTTAACCCCAGAAAACCGAATAGTTTTGGTAATGCAACAATTAGTACCAAACCAATGCTTAACGGAAGCCAAGACCTGCTTTTTACAAAGTAACTTTTACCGTGCAGCCAGTTAATTTCAGTGAGATAGTGTAGTGGTCCGAGTACCGCGTAGGCAAAGAGAAAAATCCGAAATGGCAATAGAAAAGCCAACCCAAGGGAAATACCAATAAGACCAAGGTTGACAATTTCAATATTTCGAGTGCTAATCACAGAGCCTCAAATTACTGTAGTAAAACGTCTTTAATTCTTCCTTCTTCTTGGTATTCTGTGTCAGTATTTACACTCCAAAGGTCAACATCAGATTTACCGAGAATTTTTTCTGCAGCAAGAATCCCCATAAGTATAGAATGGTCTTGGTTATTGTACTTAAAGGCACCATATCTACCAATCGGAATCAGGTTTTCGATTGAGTTGAGGTATGACTCTACCACTTTTAGATTTTGCTGGTAACCTGTTTCGTACACAGGGTAACACTTTGGAATTCTGAGCGTTTTACTGTTTACGATGTCAACTTCGGACGGGAATAAATTGAGTGTCCTGATTTCTTCTTTCGCTAATTCTTCAATTTTTTCATCAGCCATTTTCCACAACTCATCATCTTCAAACGCCCAAAATTCCATGCAAAGAATTGTTCGGTTAGATTCTTTGGTTAGCGTAGAGCACCAATTTCTAAAATTGGTGATTCTGCCATGTTTTAATTCTGGCGAGTGAACGTATATCCAGTTGTCCTTAAAGAAGTCTTTACCATCCACTTCTAGGTAAACAAGAATCGTGTTCCTGAAATAAAGTTTGTCTACAGCAGTACTTACCGAACTAGGAACAGTCTTCAACCCTTTAACCAAATGAGTTAACGGCATGGTAGATACCACGTGTTCCGACTCAATTACACTTCCGTTTTGCAGCTCCAACCCCTTAACCTTGCCTTCAGCGTCCTGAATTATTCTAGCTACTGGAGAATTTAAATGGATAAAGCCGCCTTTAGCAAGAATCTCATCTCGGCACGATTCATATAATTGACCCATACCATTGTGAGGGTATGAGAATTCATCAATTAAGGTTTTGTGTCGATTGTTTCTGCGGTCTTTAAATGTGTTTAGAATGGCTCCAAAAAGGGAAAGTGTTTTAATGCGTTGGGACGCCCAGTCAGCATCAATTTTTGAACACGGAATTCCCCATAACTTCTCCGAGTAACTCTTGAAAAATGTTTGAAAAAGAGTGTTACCAAATCTATTCACCACCCAATCTTCAAACGTTTTGGGATTACCAGATGGCCGAAGTAATTGCAACACATAGTCAAATACAATTCTGACTATTGTGGGTAGAGGTAGGTTTGCCAGAACATTACTGAGCTTAAGCGGATATTCAAAAAATCGTCCTTTGTAATGAATCCGCGTAAGTCGATTTACGGTAGTATAGTTGTCCTTTACAATCTCACTAAAAAACCGATTAACGTGCTCCTCTTTTGAGAAGAACCGGTGTGGGCCCATATCCACTCTTTGTCCCCACAAGTCGAAACTTCTAGACATTCCGCCAACATGCTCACTTGCTTCGTATATATGAACTTCAACGCCCTGTTTAACCAGTTCGTATGCACAACTCAATCCTGCTGGTCCTGCGCCAATTATTATAACCTTCAAAAAAAATAAATATTAGGCGTGTTGTGTTGATTACAGCTTGCAATTTACAACGGTGAGGGCAACAACCCTCAAATACATTTCGGTTCACGTAATTTCACAAGCTACATAGACTATAATTTGCGAATCACTCAATCCGTCTAAAGTTGAATCTTAAACCTTCCGTTCCAAACAAATCAAAGTTCAGTCTAGAAACGGGATTGCTTGTGATTTTGAGTGTAAGTTTTCTGTGGGTTTTCAATTATACGTTTGACCAAAGTATCTCTCATCATGGAGATAATGCAACCTATTATCTTCTCGGGGAATCTATTGCCTCTGGCAACGGGTATACAAATGTTTATTCGCCTAAGGCGACAAATGCAACACACTTTCCTCCAGGGTATCCTGCAATAATTGCTGGATCAATTAAGCTTTTTGGACCAGGCATTTCGGGAGTTAAACTATTGAACTACGCTTTTTTGTTTGGAAGCATCATCTTGCTATTCTTCATCATAAAAAAAGCTACTGCCGATATACGCCTGTCGTTTGTAGTGGCAATGCTTTGCATATTCAACCCTCATCTTCTGGAATACGCCACCATAATGATGAGCGAAATTGCATTCTTGTTCTTTCTTATGCTTGGAGTTTTGTTTTTACAAAGAGTAAATCCTTCCATTAAATGGCGAGACCCAAACTTTTGGTTGTTTCTATTATGTCTTGTCTCTCTTTACTACATCCGTTCTATAGGCATTGCTATTCTTACTGCTGCCTGCTGCTATTTTCTGTTTTCGAGAGAGTGGAAAATGCTTCTAGCAACGGTTATAAGTATTCTAAGTCTCACAGTTCCCTGGAGTTTACGCGTACGCACAGTTGGAGGTGGGAATTACATGAAAACGCTCTTTGAGAATAATTCATTCAGACCTGAATTTGGAACGATGGATTTAACTCAATGGCCCGCCCGCGTAATGCAAAATGCTGGCAGATACATCACTAAAGAAATACCCGTAACCATTTTCCCTAAACAGGTAGACTATAATATTGATTCAACCCCGATTGAGTGGCTTACCGGGGTTTTAATTGTAAGCGCGATTATTTACGGACTGTTTAAAATTAAAAGCCTGAGAAATATCCTCGGGTGGTATTGCCTGGGAACCATGAGTTTACTTATGCTTTGGCCGCAGGTATGGTTGGGGCCGAGATTTATTATCCCAATCATCCCAATCTTCCTGTTGGGCTTTTCAAAAGCAATAATTGAAATAGCTTCCTGGGTAGGGAAACGTTTGGCTGCAAAAAGCTATTCCCTTCAGTTACAGACGGTTTCATTTGCGCCTTTGTTTTTGCTATTATTCAGTTACCCGCAGCTTGAAAAGCTTAGTGAAAAAGCAAAGGAAGGGCCTAGCATTGGACATCAACGTTATTACGAAATGGCAGAATGGGCAAAGAATAACCTGCCTGAAGATGCGGTTGTCGCGTGCCGAAAACCCACCTTGTTTTACCTCTTTAGTCAACGAAAAGTTGTTAGGTACAAGTTTACAACTGATCCGATTGAATTCTTCAATCATCTTGAGAGACAAGGAGTAACTCATCTCGTTTTTGACGAGCTCGGCTTCAGTTCTTATGACCACTATTTGCTCCCTGCTGCAAACTACTATTCTGGAAAAGTTGTTCCCATTTACATTGCAGATAAAGAGAACAACCAGCAAAGCCAGATTTGCCAATTAAGAATGGATATCGGGTATTTTGGAGAAAGGAAGAACCTATTAAAGCACGGATTTGGGAAGTTTAGTTGGGCTGATGGTAGGGTTTATCAAGGCAGTTGGAGAAATAATCGAGAAGACGGTTTTGGCATTCTTAGCTGGTCTAGTGGACAGAAATACGAAGGAGAATGGCTTGATGGTAGCATCTCTGGCAGAGGAACACTAACCACCTCTACGGGAGAGAAATACATTGGAAATTGGGAGAATTGGCAAAGGAATGGCCACGGAATATTGTACGATGCTGCAGGTGATATTTTGGAGCAAGGTATTTGGGAAAATGATGAGCTTCTTAACTCGATCGAATAATAAAACCGAATCATCGGAAGGGCTTATAATTCTAATCTATATTCGTTTGAAGTATGCGACCAGTATTTAGCCATCCTTTATTAGCCAAACCATCCATTTTGGCCTTGCTGGTCGTACTTGTTTCGCTGGCCGTAATGCTCCCTACAGTAGAAAACGGATGGGTAAACTGGGATGATGAATCGTTCGTTCTAAATAACCCGCTTGTAACAGAACTTTCTCTAAAGAATGTCAAAGAGGTTTTCTCTCGAATTGACGATAACGGTGGTTACACCCCACTAGTGCTGTTGTCCTGGTCAGCCAACTACACTATTGGTGGTTTTGATGCATCCGGTTTTCATGTTACCAACCTACTACTTCACCTCATTAATATTTGGCTTGTTTTTAGTCTGATTTTCTTGCTTACAGGTAGAACAGACATTTCTGTAATTACCGCGATTCTATTTGGTATTCATCCTACTCAGCTCGAACCAGTGGCGTGGATTACCTCAAGAAAAGACCTGCTTTACGCTATGTTTTATTTAGCCGGGCTGCTTGCCTATCTGAAGTACTTGGGCGCGAAATCGAACGGGGCTAAACGCTGGTTGTTGCTGTGCTTGGTACTATTCGTTTGCTCCTTACTTTCTAAAGGAATGGCTGTAACATTTCCCATTGTTTTGTTATTAATAGACTATTTCAAAACACGCACAAACTATCTAAAAGCTGCTATAGAGAAGGTTCCGTTCATCTTGCTAAGCGTTCTATTTGGCGTAATTGCTTCGGTCGGACAGAAAGAAGTTGGAGCCATTGATGGCATGCAGAATATTTCGTTCATCAAGTCATTTTTTGTGGCCTCCTACGGACTAATGATTTATGTTTTCAAAGCCATTGCCCCCTTTCACTTATCTGCATATCACCCTTATCCGTTTATTCCTGACCAGCCAATTCCATGGTTCGTTTACGCTTCGGTAGTTCCTTCTATAGGCATTGCTTTAGTGGCCCTTTTGTCGATAAAGCGAAACAAAAAAATCACGTTTGGAATTCTATTTTTTCTGTGCTGTATTGC
>JBLHEU010000194.1:0-5632 GCA_047614525.1 Bacteroidia bacterium
ATGGTTATGAGGTTTTGTGCGTTACTGGCCAAGTTCGGGTGAGCAACAAATACAGCAAGGTTTTGCTTAAGCCTAACGGTTTAGCCTCTTCCAATGCTGACAATAAATTGGATAAAACAATCATCAACAATAAGAATGACGTTGTGGGTTGGATGGAGAACAAGTTTGTGTTTACGGCCACGCCAATGAAACTCGTTCTGCGTGAAGTAGAGTTGCAATATGATGTGCAGATTTCTCTTTCAGAAAATTCGTTAGGCGCGTTGACCTATAGCGGATACTTTACTAAATCTGTAACGGTTGATAGTGTTCTTGATATCATTTGTCAGGGAATGGAGCTTAGTTTTGTGAAAACAGGTGGAAACACCTATTTAGTATCACAAGCCAAGTAGCTCTGAAAAAACGAACAGCACTCATCATCGTTTATCTTCTTTCTGTAATCTCTGGATTGCAGGCGCAAGAGGTTCGTTTAGATATTTCGGATAGACCACTGAACGAGGTTTTTATTGAACTGAAGTATCAGTACAACGTCAATTTTTCATTCAATGATAAACTGCTTGCTGAATGCTTCATCAGCGAAACCCAAACCTTTGGTTCTATTGAAGAGGCCATTCGGTCTTTGGTCGGTAAATGCGGGTTAGAATATGAGTTGATAGGCGAAGTTTTTGTCATCCGAAAACAAACGAAAAAGCCCCCTAAACGTAATTACAAACTCATTGGCCAGGTAGTAGACGCAGAAACAGACGAGCCGCTCCCATTTTCTGCTGTTCGAGTAAATCGTTCGGGTTTGGCCTCAAACGTGAACGGGAGTTTCTCTTTTGTGGTAAATGACAGTGTAGTGCCCGTTAGCGTGTCTCACGTAGGTTATTATCAATCGGATTTATTCCTTTCAGCAGTTGGAACGCAGACTATTCGGCTGAAACCCCAATCGATTAATCTGAATGAAGTTGTTGTATTGGCAAATGCAGAAAAACCTCAATTATCACACATTATTGAGCGGCCTTCGGTAGTAAAACTCAATAGAAGAATGGCAGCCTTTCTTCCCGGAAGCAGCGATAACACCATCATTAATCTCCTTCGATTGCAACCTGGTATTTTGGCATCTGGGGAACAGACAAACGACTTTACTATTTGGGGTTCTTACAAAGGGCAAAGCCATGTAATTTACGATGGCATTACGCTTTTCAACTTCAGCAGCATTAGCGATAATATTGGCGCAGTGAACCCGCTGATGATTAGCGATATTGAAGTGCTGAAGGGTGGATATAACGTCAACATTGGCAATCGAGTTGGTGGGGTTGTCAACATCACAAGCACCGAGGGCCGAACAGACCGTGTTCATGGCACCATGCGCATAAGTGATCAGTCAGCTGCAGTGCGATTGAACGTTCCGCTAGGTAAGGGGCTAACTATTCAAGCTGCAGGTCGCTATGTGTTTCCGCAGAACTTTGGAACGCTGGTGGAAAATGGCATCAACGGCCAAGATGGTAAAAACCTTTTTGTTGATGCCAACCTGAAATTGACTGGGCGCTTGGAAAATGGAGATAACTTTCATTTGAGTTTGATTGGCGCAGGAGAACAGATGTTTCAATCGAGCGTTAAATTGGATGGTCCTTCCACGTTTGAATCCGAAGAGCAGGTAGGTAAATATCAGGTGGGCGGAAGTGCTGCATACGCAAAACGTTGGAAACGTTTTGGAACCACTCGGGCTTCATTGGCCTATTCACATTTTGAATCGACTATCGAAAACGCGTTTTCGCAAGAAGATGAAATCGACCCAAACAATTCCATTTTAATCTCTTCCAATTCAGCGAACAGTATTTCTGAACTCAACGTAAAGCTGGAACATCAATTTGTGGCAACAAAGGTTCAAAGTTTGAGTGTTGGTGCAGCCTATATCCGTAATCAATCGGTTATAGTCCTTGATAGTTCCGTGTCTCTGGCTGGTGCCGTATCGCGCCAAGTTTCAAGAGCCAACTTCTATGTTAAGGATGACGTCCGTATTGGTCGAATGATAACACTTGAGCCAGGACTTAGATTGGATGTGACCACCGAAATCCCAAAAGGGTATTTCCAACCCAGGTTTGCGGTTGTGCTAGTACCAAACAAGCATTGGAGGTTGCGGTTTGCTTGGGGAATGTACAACCAGTTTATTGCTGAAAATGCCTTGGTGGATGTCTTTGGAAATGAACTTTATTTCTGGCAAGTGGCGGATGGAACGGGCACCTTTGTTCAAAGAAGCATGCATAATGTGGCCGGAGTGTCTTTCAGTAAATGGGGTTTGAATGTAGCACTGGAGGGATATTACAAAATGCACAATAGCCTGATTAGGTGGAGTTATGACCAACAGAATGATGCTCCATTTTTCCATGCGAATGGAGAAGGTCGTTCCTTTGGGTTTGACGTGACCGTGAAGAAGCAGGTTTGGAAATTGGACCTCAGCGCGGTTTACAGTTGGTCTAAAAGCGAAGATGCGTTTAATAGCATCTCTAATGGCACTTTTCAGCCAGCACCACATGACCAACGGCATGAGGCAAAGGCGGCCGCAGTCCTCAATCTAAATCCCTTCTTTGTTTCGTTGAATTACGTTTACGGCTCTGGTTTCCCATTAAGAAGAGCTGATGGCTCTACTTACAGTAGGCTTTACAGCCGATTGGATGCCGCATTTCTGTATCAGAAAAAGCTAAAATCAGTAACCTTAGAAACGGGGATTTCCATTCTGAATGTTACCAATACGAATAACGTCCGTTATAGCAACGTTATCAGGTTTGCAAACGACAAGAAATCGTATCAGTCTGCAATGGGCATTACACCTTTGTTGTTCTTCTCCGTTAATTTTTAGCCAGATAAATGTATTTATGGTACATCAGTGGTGTGATGACA
Organism: Bacteroidia bacterium; assembly: GCA_047614525.1. GTDB lineage: Bacteria > Bacteroidota > Bacteroidia > UBA10329 > UBA10329 > UBA10329. The sequence continues at coordinate 2,881 of JBLHEU010000194.1, forward strand.
CGCCAGCTTTGTAACACACTTATATTTTGAATTTCTTTCTGGTTATTTTTCTTACCCAGTTTTGGATGACTTTTGAGCACAAATAAGGTATGATTACCTGTTAATCACAAGGTTCTTGGTTCGAGTCAAAGAGCGAGAAGAAAGACCCCGCCATTCAGGTGCACTTTTTGTTTTTTAAATTCGGCCCACATGCAGACAGTTACTATTGAGAATAAGGAAATACGCGTTGAAATAAGGACGTTGGGTGCAGAATTGCAAAGCTTTTTTGATAAGCGAGATGGGGTAGAACACATGTGGAAAGCCGACTCAAAATTTTGGCCTCGGAAAGCGCCAATTCTCTTTCCGGCAATAGGCGAAAGTAAAGACGGAAAGATTAATGTAGATGGCGCGGATTACCCAATGGCACGACATGGATTTGCGCGAAATGAGCACTTTGCTGTTGTCTTAGGCCAAAGAGATAAAGTTGTTTTAGAACTGAATAGTGACCCAGGAACGCTACGTCAATTCCCGTTTGATTTCAAGTTTCGAACTACTTATGAGCTAATTGAAAACCAACTCGTTCAATCGTTTGAAGTAGTTAACACGGGCGTAAGTAATATGGGTTTTCAGCTTGGTGGTCATCCTGCTTTTGCCGTTCCATTTCTAGAGGGGGAGAACTATGATGATTATCAAATTGGTTTTGATTCTGAGTTTAAACTAGAGCGTCATTTGTTAACCGAGGATGGCTTATACAGCGGAGATACTAGAGTGTTTTCTGAACGGGCTAATAAAATTGAACTCAGTTACGAGTTGTTTGAAGAAGACGCATTGGTTTTCAAAGAAATCCCGTCTAAACAAGTTTGGATTCAAAATAAAAATGGAGGAAAGAGATTGATGATGGATTATGCTGGGTTTCCGCACTTAGGTATTTGGTCGGTTTCGGGCGGTAATTATGTTTGCTTAGAACCTTGGGTGGGTTGTGCAGATAACGCCAATCAAGACGCGGATTTCTTTAAAAAAGACAGTTTAATTGTGCTCAATGCGGGAGAAAGCTACTCAAACGCCTTCTCTGTTTCTTTGGTCAATAACTAAGACCAGCAACAAGCACATCATCCACCTGGTTTAAGGTGCCTTTCCATTCGTTGAACTTCTCTAGCAAAGCATTTTTTTGCTCACCTAAGGGCAGATTCTGAATACTTTCAAGGAACGCTGCAAAACGTCTTTTCATGAGTTTTTTCCCTTCTGGCCCACCAAATTGATCGATATAACCATCAGTGTATAGATAGATTGTACTACCTTTTTGTAGGTCAATTTGAGTTGTGTCGAATGTCTTTTTCACGTCTTCTAAGTGGCCGCCAACCGAATGTCTGCTTCCTGGATAAAACGCAATGTCATTCTTATAGGCTATATACATAGACGAAAGCGCACCACTGAAATTGAGAGATCCTGAATCTTGATTCAGAACAATCAGACTAAGATCCATACCATCACGCATGCGACTCCCCTCTTTTTGACGCAGGGTTCTTATCATCAGTTTATTCAGTGACGAAAGAATCTCTCCTGGATCCGTCAGTTTTTCCTGAATAATTGCTTGGTTCATTAGCTCGTTTGCAATCATCGACATTAGCGCGCCAGGAACGCCATGTCCGGTGCAATCAATAGCCGCAAAATAGCTCAGGTTCCCTCGTTTGTAATACCAGTAGAAATCACCGCTTACAATATCTCTAGGAAGGAAAAGAACAAACCCATGAGTGAATGATTGCTGAAGTGATTTCACATCAGGTAAGGTGCTTTCTTGAATACGTTTAGCGTATTCAATGCTGTCTTTTAGGTCGAGGTTATGATGATAAAGTTCATCGCTAATGCGCTGGCTCTCCCACATTTCCTCTCTTAGTTCAACGTTTTTTTGCTTTAACTCTGCAGTACGTTCTGCAACATGGACTTCCATTCTGGTAAGCATTATTCGCTGAAGCTCCTCGAGTTCTTTCTGCTTGCTAATATCGGTTGCTACAGCAACCGTCCTGCTAAGCTTACCAGCGCTATCAAATATTGGAGATACCGCTAAACTGACCCAAACTGGCTTCCCAGCTTTTGAATAAAGGGTGTTTTCTGTCGTAGAAGACTTGCCTTCTTTTAACTTCTTGTACGTAAGTTCGGCAAGCTTTAGGTCGGTTTCTTCTCCGGCCAAGAATGCCCAAGGCTTTCTTCCAACAACTTCTTCTTTAGAGTAGCCAGTAATTTTGGTAAACCCCTTGTTTGTCCATTCTATTTTGCCCGTGGTGCCTTGAATAAGAACACCATTAATGGTTTCAGAAGCAACCAATGACAACGTTTTTATTTGTTCTTTATCTTTCTTTTTGCCAGTTATGTCTTCAGTTATGCCAGCCATTCTTACCACTTTGCCACTCTCGTCTTTAATGGGAAACGCTCGGTCTCTAACCCATTTCACTCTACCATCAGGCATCAGTAAACGACACTCCTCATCGTAAGTCCCTAAAATGGCAGTTTCCCTAAAAGCCTTAGCAATTCTTGGTAGATCTTCTGGGTGCATACGCTTCTCCCAAGACTCAGGGTCATCGTAAATGGTTTGCACCGGCACTTCATAAAGAGACTCGTATTGCGGTGTGATATACAAAACCTTATTCTTAGCTAGGTCTGTTATCCAGAAAACCTCACCAATGTTTTCTGCCATTTCTCTCAACACACCTTCTTTATCAGAAAGCTCTTGCTCTAGCAAGCGTTGACGGGTAACGTCCTGAACAATTCCGTCCAG
>JBLHEU010000195.1:0-5601 GCA_047614525.1 Bacteroidia bacterium
GGTCGCAAGCATCACCGCATTTTTCGCCATTTGCAATACGCGAATTGCCTTCTTCATCTACCTGATTCTCCCAATCGGCCCAGTTGTTTGAAGTGTGCCCTCCCTCAACCTGATGAGCGGCTGAAGCCACACCCCAAATGAAGTTCTCTGGGAACGAAATATCATCCAAATCAATCTCGTCCCAATCCCAATGTTCTACTGGTTCAATGTAGTTGAGGTAAGCGGTTGGAATGAAATAAGCGAGCGCCAAAAGCGCTAGGATTTGTTTAACCTTTTTATTCATGTTTTAAATTGAATCCAATTGCCTTTCTACACTGAACAAAGAATCTTCTCAAACTCCCGTTCGCCAGATTCCATTGCCCCCTGCACTGTTTGAAAATGACCGTTAAAGTTAGTCGCTTCCCCAGCAAAAAACAGTTTGCTATTAACTGCTTCTGCAAGAATAGCTCGGCTATTTCCTATGCCTATTGTGCTGTAGGAATATGCCCCACCGATATAGGGTTCTTGACCCCAATCCTGAATTAAACTGTCTACAAAGCTTGATGTGGCCTGGCCTCCATAAACAGCATCCAATTCCACAAGTAATTCTTGAACCACCCCTTGACCTAATGAGCTCAAGTATTCAGCTTTTTCGCCCATAACAAAGGCAGTTAGAATAGGTGTTGAACCGTCTTTTCCGTAAGCCGAACTCCAATAAACAGGCGATTTATCGGCACCAATCAAACTATTTCCACCCCAAAAATCCGTGCTGAATTTGAGACAAACTTTCATTCCAGCATCCATGCCAATGACAGAAATAGCGGTGAGCTTTTCTTCAGGTAATGAAGGGCTGAATGATATAGACCCTGATTTTAATACTGGGATTGAAACTGTAACGAGCACTCGGTCTGCTTCATAAACGCTTCCGCCTTCTGTTGTTACTTGAACCATTTGACCCGAATAATCTATTGCCGCAACGGGTGCGTTTAATACAACTTCATCTTGCACATGTGTGGCAACTGTTGATTGAAGCAGGTCAAAGTATGACGTTTTCAACTTGAAATCGGTTCCACCAGAAGACCAATCTTCAAACTCCTGTTGGGTGTATTTAATGCTGATTCTTGATGCAGCGGCACCAAGTTCTCCGGTTATAAACTCCAGCAGATCGTACATAGATGCATCCAAGCCAATTTGTTGCGCATAACTTAAAACAGACATGTCAGGCCCAGAGTAGTTCTGATCCCCTTCCAAAAGATTTTCAATCTGATTGAGGTCCGCATTGGAAAAATCATTCTGTAACGTTCCGTTTACGAGATACTTTGAATCGGAATTATCAACATAAAAAGGTACTCCAGCGTCAGAGGCCAAAGAATGAGTTAGCGATTTCTGACCATGGATCCATTCTGCTCCAAGGTCAATGGGGTAATCTGCAAAATCATCGGTCTTTTTAATTCTTCCGCCAATCACACCGCTAGCTTCCAGTATTTGAACCTCGGCTCCATGCTCTTTCATTTTCTTAGCCGCGTATAGGCCTGCCGCTCCAGCGCCAACCACAATAATTTTAAATCCTTCCGGGAAATTTCCGAGTGGTTTTTTGCACCCACTTATCCATGCTGGAAGGATTAAACCACCAGCTAAACCCAAAGTAGAATTTCTTACAAAGGCTCTTCTTTTCATTCGATTATTTTAGCTGGTCCGCCACCTTCCTATCATTAGCCAAACGCGGTAATTTGAACTGCCCACCAAGCTTTCCTTGAGAACGGGCATATTCGATAAATGCATTTTTATTGACTGCCGTAACCACCGCTTGACGCAGGATATTCCCTGAAATCAAATCCTTGTAGTAGATGTTTTGTACTTGCATTTCATGGTCAATTTTGGCGGCAAATGCCTCCATGTTTGCTGGTCGCTTCGCGAAGCTTATAAACCACTCGTGGTACGGAAGCCCATCAGTTGGGTTGACCTGTGGCGCCACATGAAAATCAATCACTTCGCCACCGTGTACAGAAAGAGACTCATTCAATGCGGTCTCTACTTCTTTTGCAATTACATGTTCGCCAAAGGCGGAAGTGTAATGTTTCACTCGTCCAGATACGATAACGCGATACGGGGCTTTACTTACAAATTGAACCATGTCGCCAATGTTGTAGCCCCAAAGCCCAGCATTACTGCTCACAATAAGTGCGTAGTTTTTTCCTAATTCTACTTCGGCAATTGTTAAACGTGTTGGCTTTTCGTTGTGGATTTCATCCGCAGGAACAAACTCATAGAAAATACCTGCATTGAGGATGAGCAACATGCCTTTTTCCTTCTGAGAATCTTGATACGCGAAGAACCCTTCCGAAGCAGGAAACAGCTCAATGCTGTCAATTTTTCTTCCAATTGTGGCTTCCATTTTGGCGCGATATGGCTCAAAATTCACACCTCCGTAAACGAACAGCGAAAAGTCTGGAAACACATCTTTAATCTTCTTTCCGGTTCGCTCTTGAATCTTATCAAAATACATCTGTACCCAACTAGGAATTCCCGAAATGAGAGTCATTCTTTCGTTCAACGTTTCGTCAACAACCGTCTCAACTTTTGTCTCCCAATCTTCGATACAATTGGTCTCGTAACTCGGCATTTGGTTAGTGCGCAAATAGCTAGGCACAAAATGATTGCTGATACCAGAAAGCCGCCCAACGTGAATGCCATTTTTCTGGTCCACAACTGGCGAACCTGAAAGGAAAATCAGCTTGCCATCTACAAACTTGGCGTTACCGGTTTCGTGGATGTAGCTGAGCAAAGCATTCTTGGCTCCGTTTATGTGGTTTGGAATGCTTTCTCGGGTTATTGGAATGTACTTGGCACCAGATGTTGTGCCGCTGGTTTTAGCCAGATAAAGTGGTTTCCCAGGCCATAGAACATTCTCTTCTCCTTCAACGGTACGGTCAAAATAAGGCTTCAGTTCTTCGTAATCTCGGATGGGAATTCGTGCAACAAAATCTGCGTGGTTTCTTATCCGTAGGAAATCGTGGTCTTGACCAAAAGCGGTGTTTTTCGCCTTGGAAATCAACTCTTGAAAAACCTTGTTTTGAGTTTCTTTTGGCTTTCTGCTCCACGCCAAGGTTTGGCGATGAGTCCACCAAGCAAGCGGTTTAGCGAAGAAAGAGCGAATTCCCATGACTGTAAAGGAAAAACGAAAAAGCAGAATTGCCTAAGTTTTCTTCAATTGCGGCAATCGATACCCAAGAAAAAACCCTGCATAAAGAGCTATTTGTTGGTTGTATTTATACTGAGTTGGGTCGCACAATAGATGGAAACACACACGGTGACGATTTCTTCGTCTCAGAATCGACTAGTACAACAACTTATCGTTGGGGTATCGTGTAATGTGAATCGCTTTGGCGCGGTCGTAAAGCAGGTTTTTTAATTCATTCATATTCTGCTTTTTCGTGGCGGAGATGTAAACACAATCTTCATCTATTGAAGTGGTCCAGCTTGCTTTCAGCTCATCTAACGTCCAGTTTTCTCGTGTAACGGGAGTCAAATCGTCCTCATCCTTTTTCACGTAGGTGTAGGCATCAATCTTATTGAAAACCATGATAATCTTCTTGTCTCGGGCACCAATATCCGTTAGCGTTTCATTCACAACTCTGATGTGATCTTCAAACTCGGGGTGAGAAATATCTACAACATGAAGAAGAATATCCGCTTCGCGAACTTCATCAAGCGTTGATTTGAAACTCTCTACCAATTGGAGAGGCAATTTTCGGATAAAGCCAACGGTGTCCGACATCAAAAACGGAAGGTTTTCAATCACCATTTTTCTAACTGTTGTATCAAGCGTTGCGAAAAGTTTGTTTTCAGCAAGCACTTTCGATTTGCTGAGCATGTTCATCACAGTCGATTTTCCAACGTTGGTATATCCAACCAAAGCCACACGAATAAGTCTACCACGGCTTTTCCGTTGGGTAGCCATTTGCTTGTCAATCTCCTTCAATTGCTTTTTCAGCAACGTTACCTTATCCCTAATCTGTCTTCTATCCGTTTCAATCTCCTTCTCCCCTGCTCCACCACGCGTTCCTGTTCCACCACGCTGTCTTTCAAGGTGAGTCCACATATTGGTCAATCGCGGAAGCAAGTACTGGTAACGCGCTAATTCCACTTGTGTTTTGGCCTGTGCTGTTTGGGCTCTTGCTTGAAAAATATCTAGAATTAGAAGGCTTCTATCGTAAATCTTAATCTCGAATATTTTCTCCAGGTTTCGTAGTTGAGACGGAGAAAGGTCATCATCAAAAACCACCACCTTAATCTTGTTAGCCTTGATGTATTCGTCTATTTCATTAATTTTTCCTGAACCCATAAACGTTCTAGGTTCCGGTTTCCAAAGCTTTTGAACGAAGCGCTTTTTAGGGACAAGGCCAGCCGTTTCTGAGAGAAAAGCTAATTCCTCCATATACTCCGCTACCTTCTCCTCGGTGTCCTCCCTTTGGATTAATCCGACCAAAACTGTGGTCTGTTCTTCTTCGTCCGATGTCGTGTAATAATTCCCCAAAACTTACTTTTACTTTGTTCTAAATTCTTCAATATACGCGGCTACTGCATCAATTTCTTCCTTAGAAATTACCTCAGCAAACGCAGGCATCATGCTTCCGCCTTTTGTCACGTTTTCAATACGTTCTTCTAGTGTCATGGTAGATAATGCTAAGTCAGAAGCATCATTCAGTTTCAACTTTCCGTTTGAACCATGGCAAGCAACGCAATACGTTTTATAGGTTTGCTTCCCCATCTCGTTATCGGCACTCTGCGAACTCACGTTTCCGCAAGAGAAAAGTGCCACACTAAAAAACAGGATTAGCGCTCTAATCATCAAAACCAACCTCTACCTAAAGCCTCTCTGAAAGGCCAAGGAATTGTGATTATAATGGCGAATAATCCAAGCGTGGAATAAACCGCAATCTTCTTGAGTTTGGCTTTATCCTCAGTCACTTTCTTAGAAGTAATTCTTCCAATTGTGATAAGAGTAATTCCGATAAGCATTCCAAAAAGGTGCTCAACCAACCAAAATCTCATAACCGAGTCTTTCATGGCTTCGCTCATTCCTATTACGCTTTTCACAATGGCGCCAAGCACCAACGCAAGCACAACCCAACTAAGGCCTGAATGTGAGCGAAGTAGTATTTCGTACATGGTTTTTCATTTGCGAGGCAAAGCTAATCATTTCGCTTCCTGCTTCGGAAATCACAAACTCCGCGAATGCAAATTCTGTAGTTTTGCCACCCTCACAATCATTCTAAAAATGACTCGATTTCTTCTGTCAATTTGCTTGGTATTCGGACTTGCTTCCGTTTTCAACCTTCAAGCCCAGACAACTTTCCCGATAAATGGCGTGCAAGACAACGATGTTGCGGTTTACGCTTTTACAAACGCTACCATTCATGTTGATGCCAAAACGGTAATTGACAATGGAACGCTTCTCATTCAAGAAGGAAGAGTTGTTGCCGTTGGTGCCGGCCTTTCTGTTCCCAAAGGGGCGATTGAAACCGACCTTTCTGGCAAACACATTTATCCTTCTTTAATCGATGCTTTCTCAACTTATGGGGTAAAACAACCTGAGAAACCGAAAGACAAAAAACGTGG
>JBLHEU010000196.1:0-5499 GCA_047614525.1 Bacteroidia bacterium
GCATGTCTTACTCGAAACACCGAACTAAATGTGTTGGTACGCATTCTTAAATGCGCATTCTCCCGCAAAAACTCTAAGCTGTGTTTCTTAGGCTGAATAGGAAACTCGTCTGGGTCTGCAACGCCATGTACTTCTACAGAAGTTGCCTTTACCTCTACCGATTGTCCTTTTCCTTCACTAGCCACCAATTGACCTGTAATAGAAACGCAAGCTCCCGTTGTAACTGTAGCTATATCTGCCTCTTTAAAAGCATTTTCTAGTTCAAATACGCACTGGATATTATTAATGGTGGAGCCATCATTTACCGCAACGAAATTCACATAAGCGTTGCCGCGCTTGGTTCTTACCCATCCTCTTACTGTAACTTCTCGATCTAGCTCGGTACTTGCTAATAACCCCTTTACACTTTGCATTTCCATTAATTTTGAAGGGAGCAAAGATATACGAGCTAGTCGTGTTTTCGAATGTCAGATGAACATTCTCTCTTGTACTAATGTAGCATCATTGAAAACTTAGGAAACTTTTAACATTATTTTCGTTTCCTGAGTTTTTAAAGCAATATATTTGCACACTGAAAGTGAAAGAGAAAACACAGAAAATACTAGAACAAGCTACAGTTCTGTTCATGCAGTACGGCATTAAAAGCCTTACCATGGATGATATTGCTCGTCATTTGGGGATGTCTAAAAAGACCCTTTATCAGTCGTTTTCTGACAAAGCTGATCTCGTTATTAAAGTCATTCAGGCTTATATGAATGATGAGATTACCGCTATTTGCTCCATTCAAGAAAAGAGTGAAAATGCGATTGAAGAGATGTTTCTGATATCTCAGCATGTGAGCAAGCACTTGCAAAGCATGCACCCATCCATTCTTTTCGACCTAGAGAAATATTACCCTGCGGCTTTTGGAAAATTCAATGAATACAAGACTCAAGTTATTATGTCTTGCATTGCCAAAAACATCGAACAAGGTGTTGAGCAAGCATTGTACAGGGACAACATCAATATTCCCATTGTGGCCGGATTGTACGTTGGAAGAATGGATATCATTTTCGATCAGCAGCTTTTTCCTGCCGCACAGTACAATGCAAAGGATGTCTATTTCGAAGCTATTCGCTATCATATTAGAGGAATTGCAAGCGAAAAAGGCATGGAATACTTGAAAGACAAGTTTAAAACATTAGACACACAGCACCCTATTTTTTAGCGATGAGAAACCTACTCATACTTACCATCAGTTTATTTATCTCAAGCCTGGTATTGGCACAAGAATCTGTTCCTATGGAATTAGGAGTGCATGATGCTGTTAAATACGCTTGGGAGAACAGCCAAAAGGCCAAAAATGCCGCCATTGATGTGCAGCAAGCAGACAAGGAAGTTTGGATTCAAGCAGCACGAGGTTTACCTATTGTAAAAGGAAATTTTGGGTTTAACAACTTCCTTGACCTTCCTACCTCCGTTTTTGATGCATCTGCCTTCAATCCATTAGCCGCTCCAGGAGAACTCGCAGAATTGCAATTTGGTCAACCTTACACCATGGAAGCTGGAATAAATGTTGGTCTTCAGCTATTTGATGGTTCTTATATCATCGGTATTAAAGGCGCAAAAGGCTATCAGAAATTAATTCGAGACATGGAAAAAATGACCAATAATGAGGTCAAAACCATGATAGCTCAGGCTTACTATACTTCTCAAATAGCCAAGGAGAACGTTCGATTGTTGAATGAGAATATCGCCAACATGGACAAAACACTGAAAGAAACTAGCGCGTTGTATGAAGAAGGTTTTGCGGAGGAAATGGATGTTGAGCAACTTGATCTTCTTATCAACCAGATTAAGAACCGTGCAAAGCAAGCTCAACGGCAACATGAGGCTACTTTAAACCTCCTCAAGTATCAAATGGGAATGCCCATTGACACCAAGATTACGCTTTCTGATGACTTAGAAACCCTTTGGGGAATGCAATCTGATGAGGAATTGATGGCGCTTGATTTGGACTTGAATAATAATCTGCAATACGATCTTATTAAGCAAGATGTGGTAATGCATGGCTACTTGGTAAAGCTTGAAGAAGCAAAGTACTACCCAACACTACACGCCTTTTTCGACTATAAGCATCAGGCTTTCAGAGACAAGTTTGACTTCTTCGATTTCGACAAATCTTGGTACCCACAAACCTTGTGGGGCGTTAAATTGAACGTTCCAATTTGGGATAACCTCGGTGGACTGGCTAGCATTAATAAAGCCAAGCTAGAACAACAAAAAATCAAGAACCGTCTGGTTGATACTGAGAATGCATTAAAGCTTCAAGAAATTACTGCAAAGTCTGATTTCACTTCAGCCTTAGAGCAGCTACTGACCAGCACTGCAAACATTGCTTTGGCATCAAGAATCAAAGAAAAAATGCTAATCCGTTACCAAGAAGGTATGTCTACCAGCATGGAACTGACCACGTCAGAAAATCAATTGATTCAGGCGCAAACAGAATACATCAATACGCTGTTTAAAGCGATGGATGCTAAGATTCAAATGAAAGTAGTACTCGAAAACAACTAAGTAGAACGCATTTACTATCCAAATATGAAAACGAATATTTTAATTATCGCTGTGCTTCTAGGTCTTGTTTCCTGCGGAGGCGAACCAACGCTAGAAGACAAAAAAGCGGCTTTAGACACCAAGAAAGTTGAACTTGGAAAACTCCAAAATGAGATAAGTAAAATGGAAAGTGAGCTGATGCAAGCTGACTCAAGCCTTGTTGTAAAGAAAGAGGCCGGAATTCTTGTAGAAGTAAAGGAAATAAAGCCTCAAACCTTCGAGCATTACTTTCAAATTAACGGAGGAATTGAAGCTGTTGAACAAGCCAATGTAAGTCCAGAACAGGGCGGACAGATTAAGCAGATTCTTGTTAAAGAAGGAGACCGTGTTTCTGCTGGAACTGTACTTGCAAAATTGAATACTAGCGTTATTCAGCGCAACATCGAGGAACTTGATAATCAAATTACTCTAGCACAAACAGTTTATGACCGTCAGGCGAGATTGTGGGAGAAGAAAATTGGTTCTGAGATTCAATTGCTCCAAGCCAAAAACAATTTAGACGCTCTTGTTAAAAAACGAGAAACAGCCCTAGCCCAAATGGCTATGGGTACAGTTAAAGCCCCATTTACTGGAATTGTTGATGTTCTTCACCAGAAGGAAGGTGAATTGGCAGCACCTGGTCAGCCAATTCTAACATTGGTGAACATGAATGAAATGAAAGTGAAAGCAGACGTTTCTGAAAACTACGTGCAAACCGTAAAAGCAAATGCTGAAGTAGATGTTGATTTCCCTTCTTTTGGGATGAGCACCACTGCCACCATTAGGTCGGTTAGTAATATTATCAATCCGCTAAACAGAACCTTCTCTATTGAAGTTCGAATTCCTAACATAAACGGTTCTTTAAAGCCAAACGGAATTGCTACCATCAAGATAAAAGACTTTACCGCTGATAGCGCTTTAGTTGTACCAGCAATTAGCATAAGTAAAGATGCCAAAGGAGACTTTTTGTTCGTGGTAAACCAAGAAGAAGGAAAATATACGGCAGTAAAAACTTACGTGCAAACGGATAGAACGAGCAACGGTAAGACCATGGTAATTGACGGTTTGAAAACTGGAGATCAAGTTGTGGTTGAAGGCTATAACGAGGTTGCCAATGGCGATTTAGTGCGTATTCAAGGATGACAAATTAGTTACGAGCCAAAAGCTATGAGTTGCGAGCGAAAATGCTTAAAACCAACTCGAAACTTGCCACTCGTCACTTGCAACTAATTTAATATGAGTAACGAAACACAAGACAAAAAAGGCATGATCAAGGAATTTGGTCTGTCTTCCCTATCCCTTAGGAATAGCACAAGTGTGCTTATCCTCACATTTCTGATTATTTGTGGCGGAATTCTCGCGTATTCAACCATGCCTAAGGAGCTTTTTCCTGAGGTGGTTATGCCACAGATTTACGTAAGAACGGTTTATCCTGGTAACTCGCCAGTAGATATTGAAAACCTAATAACACGGCAACTTGAGAAAGAAATTAAGCCGTTAAAAGGCATTAATGAACTGACTTCAACTTCTGTTCAGGATAACTCAATTATTATCGTTGAGTTTAATACTGATGTTCCGGTTGAAGAGGCTCTTTCTGATGTAAAAGATGCCGTTGATAAGGCAAAAAGTGAACTCCCAAACGACCTCGATATGGACCCGATGGTGATGGAAGTAAACATGTCTGAAATGCCTGTTTTAAACATCAATCTTTCTGGTGATTATAGCGTTGACGATTTGAAGGAATACGCTGAATTGCTTCAGGATAAAATGGAGGTAATTCCAGAGCTCTCTTCGGTCAATCTTAGAGGTGCGCTTGAAAGAGAAATCAACATCAATGTTGACATCCATAAAATGGAGTTGGTTCAGGTGAGCTTTAACGACATTGAGAGTGCAATTGGGTACGAAAACATGAGTGTTTCTGGTGGAGACATTCTTATGGACCAAACCCGTAGAACTATCCGTGTTTCTGGTGAATACACCAACATGGATCAGATTGCAAACACCATTATCAAAGCGGAATTCGGCAACATTATTTACCTGCGTGATATTGCTACGGTTGAAGATGGCTACAAAGAGCGTAATAGCTACGCGAGATTGGGTGGTGACCCTGTGGTTTCCCTCGACATTGTAAAGAAGTCTGGAGAAAACCTGCTTAACGCAACAGATGAAGTGTTTGCAATTCTTGCTGATGCAAAGAAAAATCGTTTCCCTTCCGATCTTAAAATCACGACTACAAACGACCAAAGTGACCAAGTTCGTGGGCAGCTACTAAACTTAGAAAACAGCATTTACTCAGGTGTAATTCTGGTAGTGTTGGTACTACTGTTTTTCCTTGGTTTGAGAAACGCCTTGTTCGTAGGAATTGCCATCCCGCTCTCTATGCTTTTGAGTTTTACAATTCTTGGATCAATGGGCGTAACCATTAATATGATGGTACTCTTTGCGCTCATTCTAGCGCTCGGAATGCTGGTTGATAACGGTATTGTCACCATTGAGAACATCTATCGTTTATACTCTAACGGCATGTCTAAAATGGACGCAGCCAAGTACGGAGTAGGCGAAATTGCTGTTCCAATTATTTCCTCAACTGCTACTACTCTTGCTGCCTTTGCTCCACTGCTATTTTGGGATAGCATTATGGGAGAATTCATGAAGTTCTTGCCAATAACACTTATGGCTGTTCTAGGCTCTTCGCTGTTTGTAGGATTGGTAATCAACCCTGTGTTTGCGGCCCTTTTCATGCAAAAAGAAGACACCGATACAGGAATAAACTGGAAATCGCTACTCATTACAATAGGAGTTGAAGTTGTTCTTAGCGTATTATCATACGTAGCAGGATTCTTTAGTCTTGGTACAGTCTTCGCAATTCTAGCATTACTCACACTAATCAACGCCATAGCTTTCCGTCCGGCATCCCTGTGGTTT
>JBLHEU010000197.1:0-5485 GCA_047614525.1 Bacteroidia bacterium
ATATGTTTCCTTAGTAGGAACACTTTTTTAATTGTGAATTTGGAATGATGAATTATCAGCTAGCATCAAATGTTAGGTTTTGAGCACATTTACTTACGCCTCTCTACTCATATCTCAGGCCTGTCTTTAATAGTCTCCGAGTGTTTCTTCTAGTTGACCAAGTGCATCTTTCAACTGCTCCTCGTTGGGGAAAATCCCGTGCCATTTGTGACTTCCCATCATGTAGTCGACTCCCATGCCCATTTCGGTTTTCATGAGGTTCATTACAGGAACGCCTTTACCAGTTGCAGCTTTACATTCAGCCATAGTTTTTAGCAAATCTTCCAAGTTGTTGCCGTCACATTCAAACACTTTCCAACCGAAAGCCTCAAATTTTGCCCGAAGACTTCCAAGAGCAAGCACGTCATCCGTATCGCCATCAATCTGTCTTCCATTAACGTCAACCGTAGCAATGATATTGTCAACTTTATTGGCAGCGGCATACATGGTAGCTTCCCAAATCTGACCTTCCTGCAATTCGCCATCGCCATGAAGCGTGTAAACCAAGTTGCTTTCTCCGTTCAGTTTCTTGGTCAAAGCAGCACCAATTCCGCATGACATTCCCATTCCCAAAGAACCAGATGCCATTCTCACGCCAGGTAATCCTTCGTGTGTGGTTGGATGACCTTGCAATCTCGTATTAAGAAATCGAAACGTCTTCAATTCATCAACAGGAAAGTACCCGTAGCGTGCTAAAACGCTGTACCAAACAGGAGAAATATGCCCGTTAGAAAGGAAGAATAAATCCTCGTCTTTGCCATCCATTGTAAAGTTGGAAGCATCAGGTTTCATAATCTCATGATACAATGAAACGAAGAATTCTACACAGCCCAAAGATCCGCCTGGATGCCCCGATTTTGGAGCGGCTACCATTCTTACAATGTCTCTTCTCGTCTGGGAACAAACGCGTTTCAATTCTTGGGTGGAGGGCATTTTGCGACTGATTGGTTGTCCTCAAAAGTAGCTTAACGCTAAGCGCATTTAGGCCTGAGTTAATAACTTTTTAAAAGCTTAAAATGACTTTGATTTAGGCCTGCCCTGAGCGGAGTCGTAGAGAGTTACCCCGAATAAGAATCGGGGTCTGGCTTTTCGCTGTATCTTTTTCTGTCAGACATTGAACTAAGACGAAATGCAAGTGCTAGAAAAAGGATGCCGCTGCAATCCCTAACGCGGCCCTGTTTGCAGTATTAGTGCCGTTGGTTATATTCAAATAGATAAATTGCCAATCAATTGATGCACTAAATGTTAATACATGAAATCGAAGTTGTTTCTCGTTTTATTTGGCCTTGTGGCTTGCTTCGTTTCTCGATTGCTATTTGTTAATTCAAACGTGTTTTTTTTCGATGGAGATGAGGCAATTGTGGCGTTAATGGGGCTCGATGCGTTAGACGGACATTTCCCATTGTACTTCTCTGGGCAGAATTATGGGCTATCAACATTAGAAGCACTGTTGGTCAGTTTTGGAGTCTTAATTTTCGGGACTAGTATGTTGGCTGTTAAAGTGCTAATGCTGGCGTTGTGGTCTTCGGCTGTTTCCTTATTAACACTCACTTTCTTTAAACTTAGCCGACAGAATAAATTGGCCACTGCTT
Organism: Bacteroidia bacterium; assembly: GCA_047614525.1. Classification (GTDB taxonomy): domain Bacteria; phylum Bacteroidota; class Bacteroidia; order UBA10329; family UBA10329; genus UBA10329. The sequence continues at coordinate 1,632 of JBLHEU010000197.1, forward strand.
TATTTATTCTGGTTTTGATAACCTCACCTACTTGGCTTGTTTGGTCTATGAAAGCAAGAGGAGGCTACCTCAGTAGTTTTTTCTTCAGTTCGCTTATCTTGTTTTTATTGGTAGAGTACAAAGAGAAGCTCAATTTGGTGATATGGGCCGTTATCGGTGTTTCGCTAACGCTGGTGTACGAAACGCATCCCATTTGGCTTCCGTGTTTGCTCCCAATAATTGGTTTCTTTCTATGGAAGCAGGAGGGAAGTTTGATGAAAAAGTTGCCATCCTTAGGCGGATTTGTAACCGGAGGTGGTATTTCCGCTCTTGCATTCTATTACGTTAAATCCACTATTGAAGTGGTTTACAAAGCTCCGCAACCAAATTTCGCTAAGCGCTTAACCCTGATTGATCAAATTCCGGAAGTGCTACTCAAAACTCTTGGAGGAAACTACTTTCTATCTACTAGCTACCAACCGAGTAATCAATCGTATGCAACCATTTTCTTAGTTGCGTTCTTAGCAATAACGGCTATTGGAATTGTTTATATGGTGAGGCAAAAAAGATTGGGCCTGTCAGCGATACTTCTCTTGTCCACGCTATTCTCATTTTCTGGTTTTTTGGTGAAATCCGAACCAAGATATCTGTTGCCGTTTTTTGGTTTCGCTCTTCTTACAATCGTTTCCGTTTACGGAGAAATGGAGAACGATAAGCTTAAGAAAGGAATTTTGGGAATGTCCATTTTACTTTGTCTCATGGGGCTGAGTACGATGCCTAATTTCAATAAATATTCCTTTGTTAATATGTCTTTAACTGAGGTGGATCAGCATGTTAAGAATGATGAAGCGGTAATGGAAAAGCTCATTCTAAAATTCAAATCTGAAGGAGTCAAATATGTGTTTACAACCAACGAGTTTTTGCAGTATCAGCTAAACTATATGAGTAATAATGAATTGTTGGTTGTCGGTAGGAAAGACCGCTGTAGAATACCAAGCAATGTTGAAGATATTATGTCTGCGTATGCTGAGAATGCTAACGAGTTTGCGATTATTGGCTACAATTTCAGGTACGGTTACACAGGGAAAATACCTCTAGTTGGGAATAAGATTTTTTACATCATTCGCCCAAATAAGGTCACGCTAGAACAGGTTGGTTTTTTTAAGGAGATAGAATCTTAGCATCAAGTGTCTTGAAATGCCAAATGATTGAATATCTAGTAGAAGGGAGGATGAATGCTGCTAAAAGAAGTGAAATCTCAGTGAGTTTACATTTTTTCAAGTTCCAACGCTTTTTCAATTCGTCTAATAAACTTCTCCTTTAGGCGATGGAACAGAATCACTGAAATGCCAATTACAATAAGCGTTAGCGAAAACGCCTGGAAACGATTCCAAATACTTGGGTCGGCATTTCCATTAATCACAATGTTTTGGCATATTATAAACATGAAGCCCATAGTTGCAAGAAACCAAAGGACTAGTTTTAGAGGGAATACGAATTCTGTAAATCCGGATACAAACGTTTTTTTCTCGGTCTGAATTATTGAGGCATCCATCTTACAGACGAAACCTTTAATTACTAGACTGTTTTTCTGATTCTGTGACCCGCGATTCCTGAGAAAACTAACATGTCGCCATTCTGATACCTAGCACGTTTTAGGCAGTCATCAATTTCGGAAGGAGATAGGTTGGTTTGGTAGTTAGTCATTTCTGCTATTGCTTGGCTAAATTAACTAAGTCAATTAAGCCGAAAAATCATTTAACCATTGCATTACCTTTGCCGCCTCAAAAATTTAGCGCAATGGCTTTACAATGTGGTATCGTAGGACTTCCAAATGTTGGAAAGTCAACCCTTTTTAATTGTCTTTCTAACGCAAAGGCTCAGGCGGCAAACTTCCCGTTCTGTACAATTGAACCTAATGTTGGTGTAATCACAGTTCCGGATGAACGTCTGGAGAAGCTGGAAGGTCTTGTGAATCCTGAACGCGTTGTTCCTACAACTATTGAAATCGTAGATATTGCTGGACTTGTAAAAGGCGCTAGTAAAGGAGAAGGATTAGGGAATCAATTCCTCGGAAATATCCGTGAAACGGATGCTATCATCCATGTCGTAAGATGTTTTGAAGACGGAAATGTGGTTCATGTTGATGGTTCTGTTGATCCTGTTAGAGATAAAGAGGTTATTGATACCGAGCTTCAATTTTCGGATTTGGATGCTGTTGAAAAGCGTCTTTCAAAAGTGAAGAGGCAAGCTGAGACGGGTGATAAGGAGGCGAAAAGAGAATATGATACGCTTGATGTTATTCGATTGACGCTTGAACAAGGAAAGTCTGCTCGAACGGCTCCGATTAGCGAGAGTCAATTGGAGTTGGCTAAAACTTTCCATTTGCTGACGCTGAAACCGGTTCTATATGTATGTAATGTAGATGAGGCTTCTGTAGTTAACGGAAACGAATTCACCGAAAAAGTGAAGGAAGCCGTTAAAGATGAGAATGCGGAAGTGATTCTGATTTCTGCTGCTGCTGAAGCTGATATTGCGGATTTAGACACATTTGAAGAGCGCCAAGAGTTCTTACAGGATATGGGGCTAAAAGAAGCAGGTGTAAATAAGTTGATTCGTTCGGCTTATAAGTTGCTTCAGCTTCAAACGTATTTCACCGCTGGTGTAAAAGAAGTACGTGCTTGGACAATTGAAAAAGGAATGACTGCCCCGCAAGCCGCAGGTGTTATTCACACAGATTTTGAAAAAGGATTTATTCGTGCCGAGACGATTGCTTACAATGACTTTGTGACGCTAGGTTCTGAAGCCGCTGTGAAAGATGCTGGTAAAATGAAGGTTGAAGGCAAGGAATATATCGTGCAAGACGGAGACGTAATGCACTTCCGTTTCAACGTTTAATCTCTCTTAAAGACTTCGTCAAGGTATTGGTGATCCACCTTACCTTTTTTATCCGCTTTAGCGTACTTCTTTTTAAGGTTGCTTCTAAACGCACCTTGTCGTTTTTCAGCGTGCCTGAACATTCTCAATAATACGCTTGGGAAGAATCGTTTCATGAAGAACATGAACTTGGCATCTGCTGGTAGAATGATATGAAACCTGCCTTTTCCCACCTTTTTTAAAATATGCTTTGCCACTCTTTCTGGAGTTAGCTCGGAAGTGGCGAAGATCATTTTAGACATTTCCAATTCCTCCTTTTTGCCACGTGCATGTTGCATCACTTTGGTTTTGAAGAAAGTGGGCATTACGCAGGAGACCGTAACGCCAAGATGATTCAGTTCTGCATCCATGGTTTCTGAAAGCGCTCGAACACCTGCTTTGCTCACATTATAAGCTCCCATTCTGGGTAAACTGGTAAATGCTGCTGCACTTGAAATGTTGATGATTGCGCCCGATTTCTGAGCCTTGAAAGTTGGAATGAAAAGTGCGTTTCCGTAGATCACACCGTGGAGGTTTATGCTAAGTAACCAATCCCAATTATCGAGGCCATACTCTTCTACGCAGCCGCCATCGCCAACGCCCGCATTATTCACCAAAAGGTCGACTCCGCCTAATTCTGTAAGAAATTTATCGGCCACAATTTGGTACTGGTCTTTGTCTGAAACATCTAGTCTGTAAGAGAACGGTTTGCCACCGATTTTGGAGATTTCGTCTACGGATTTTTGAAGTGCATTTTCGTCAATATCAGACATGCCAATTGTCCACCCGTCTGCGGCTAATTCTTTACAAAGGCAGAGCCCAAGGCCGGAACCTGCTCCTGTTATAAAAGCGCGTTTTTCAGGGAATCTTCTAGAAAGTTCAAGCATTATTGGACAAGATAGTCACAATGGCTCGCTTCAAGAAATCAGTCCACCCATCGGGTGATAAAGAAGCCGGCG
>JBLHEU010000198.1:0-5478 GCA_047614525.1 Bacteroidia bacterium
ACGGTTTGGTAGGTGTAAACTTTAACCACACAGAATGGCTCCTATTCATGCCCGAGCTAATCGCAACGTTTTACCTCGTTGCCTTTCTTTGGGGAAGTTTCGAGTTTTACCGCACCTTTTTCTCATTCAAAAACAATGTTCCCGAAACCCTTTATACCACATAACTCCAACGAAATCGTCATTTCGAGTCCCGCACTTTTGTCTGATGCATCAAGAAGTGGGCGTTTCCCTACGGGTCGGGCTTTTCGCTTTTACTCCTCGCTTCGATGTGGGGTAACCGCTGCAATCCCTAACGCAAGCGTAACCAATACACTTTGCAGTCATACCAAACTTGTTTCAGTATCTATTCATCTTACACAGACTCTGAAACGAGTCCAGAGTGACGCATATAATTGTCGTTGCGTAAGTTCTTAGCTAATTTGCTAACCATCTAATCTGCTAATTGCTTCAATTGTCTCCAGTCCGAGCTCTTCAGTTTTTTCAAGTTCTCCGTTTCGGAACATTCTTCCTTACAGGAATTCTGTTCACTAAACTCGGGCTAAGCACTTACGATATTGGGATTTACGAAGCATTGCTTTTTCTCGGAAGCGTGCTCAGTTTTTTCTGGCTTTCAGGATTAACGCAATCACTTTTAGCTAACTATCAGCCTAAGGAAAAGTCAAAAGAATTCTTCAACACGTTCCTTGTTCTTGTCGGAATTTCGGTCATCGTATTCATCGCATTTCGGTTACTGATTACGCCATATTCATTTATGGCAAACAACCCCGAGATGCTGTATTTCTATGGTACCTTCTCATTCTATTTGCTTTTTATCGGACCAAGTTTTTTGGTAGAATACATGCTTCTTCTCAAAGAGAAAGCAAACGAATTAGTGCTTTACGGAATAGTCGCATTTGGTGTTCAATTAGCCGCTGTTGCAATTCCTATTGCTTTGGGCTACGGTTTAGAAGAAGCCTTGTTTGGCTTAGTTGCTAGCTCCGTTATTCGCTTTATAATTACACTTGGCCTACTTGCTAAGTATGCCGCATTCAAACTTGACACCAATTACATTCAGCAATTTCTAGTAACCGCTGGACCATTAATGGCGGCCACATTGCTCTCTGGTTCTGCAGAGTATTTAGACGGGTTTATTGTTTCCAAATATTTTGATGAAGGAACCTTTGCGGTTTACCGTTATGGGGCTAAGGAATTTCCGTTGGTTATGTTGCTAGCCAATGCATTCAGTAACGGAATGGTGCCAAAGGTGGCGCAACTTGGAGTTGCAGAAGCCGTAAAAACCATCAAGAAAGAAAGCTTAAAGTTGATGCACGTTTTCTTTCCAATTTCCATTGGGTTTATGCTGATTAGCCAATGGCTTTATCCTCGACTATTCAGTGCTGATTTTGCTGAAAGCGCGGTTGTGTTCAATGTCTATCTACTATTGGTAATAAGTAGGTTGGTTTTTCCTCAAACACTCCTAATTGGACTAAAGAAAACCAAAACCATAATGCTTGTTGCTGGTTTAGAACTGGTAGTCAACCTTGGGCTAAGCATTTTCCTCGTTCAGCAATTTGGTTTGGTCGGAATTGCGTTTGCAACGGTTATTGCAAGTGTCCTTGATAAGCTGGTTTTAATGCTAATTCTCAAATCTTCACTAAACGTATCGCCAACCAGCTATTGGCCATGGAAATGGCACTTGGGGTATTCGGTAATTATTGGGTTGGCCTATTGGTTGATTTCCTAAACCAAATCAAACAGATTCTTAACGCCAATATTTCTGGCCGCTGTAAAACCTTCGGCTAATTCAGCACTTATTGGACGACCCATGACTTGAGCCCGTGCTTTTAAAAAGTTCAAAAACTCTTTGCCAGAAATAGGTGTGTCAGGTTCAGCACTTTCAGGGTCGTAAAACTGAGAACTATAAGCCAATATGCTTTCAATTTTTTTATCGAAATACGGAGTGATATCAACCGTTAAATCTGGATGAATAAACTCATCTTGGATGTAATGGTAAACTACTTTTGGGCGCCATGCTTCTTGTCCAGTCTCAATTCTAATCAAGCCAGAAAGAAAGCAAGCATCTGCTACTAGTTTAGCACCTTTTCCGTGGTCTGGGTGCCGATCATGTACAGAATTAGCTAACACAATTTCCGGACGGTATTTCCGAATCACCTCAATAATTGGAAGCTGATGTTCTCTATCATTCTGAAAGAAACCGTCCGCAAAACCTAGATTTTCTCTGGCATCAATACCAAGAATTTGTTGGGCTTTTTCGGCTTCAATTAATCGTAATTCACCACTTCCGCGGGTTCCTAACTCTCCACGAGTTAAGTCAACAATACCACATTTATAACCTAGTTCAATGTGCTTGAGAATTGTTCCAGCGCAAGAAATCTCTACATCATCTGGGTGCGCTCCGAAAGCAAGAATATCCAATTTCATAACCGCAAATTTACGTTAACCATTACCTAAACTACAGAACACAAAAAAGCGCGGAGAAAACATTGCTTCTCCGCGCTTGACTTTATAATATGTTTTGCCTGATTATTCTCCAGCTAACCATTTTACTATTTCACCGTCAACTGGGCTTGTTTTTGGCTCTAGGTTCTTTACAAGATTCCCGTCTTCGTCTATCAAGAATTTCTCAAAGTTCCAGCTCACTTTCCCGTCCATAACCCCATTTTCGTTCTTAGAAGTTAACCACTTATAAATCGGGCTTTGGTCTTTTCCTTTTACGCTCACTTTTTCCATCATGGTAAAAGTTACACCGTAGTTTTTTTCGCAGAATTCAGCAATCTTCTCGCTATTTCCAGGCTCTTGTCCCATGAAGTTATTTGCGGGAAACCCAACAATCTCAAAATTGTCGCCACCGTAATCGCTGTAAAGTTTTTGCAAATCTTCATACTGCGGGGTAAGCCCACATTTTGAAGCAACGTTTACAACCAAAACCTTCTTCCCTTTTAGAGAAGAAAAATCAAGCTCACCACCATCTAACGTGGTTGCTTTAAATTGATGAAAATTCCCTTGTGCCATAATCGTGCTGGTTGAAATTGTTAATAGAAAAATGAATATCTGTTTCATGAGTTTTGTTTTGATTTAAAACACCAGAACGGTTCTAATGTTTATGTGTTCGAAAATTAGGCATTTAGGGTTGTGTAAATTTGCGGTGTGTTTGCACAGGTCAAAACTTTATTTCTTAAAGAATTCACATTAGAGTGGCGAAATCGTTATGCGCTAAACGGCATGTTGCTTTATGTAATCAGCACCGTTTTTGTGTGCTATTTAAGCTTTAGAAATATTGTTTCTGTTCCCGTTTGGAATGCGCTGTTCTGGATTATCATGTTGTTTGCTTCAATGAACGCAGTTGGTCGTTCTTTCATTCAAGAACGAAAAGGAAGGCTGCTTTACTATTACAGCATAGCTTCTCCGCAGGCATTTCTGCTAGCTAAGATGGCCTATAATTCGCTTCTTATGTTGGTTATTACGTTTTTGGCGTATGCCATTTATGCTTGGTGGATCGGAGATTTAGTACAAGATCATCTTATGTTTTCAGTAGCGTTGGTGCTAGGAAGTACAGGTTTTGCGCTTATTCTCACGCTCATGTCTGCCATTGCTGCTAAGACGGATAATAACATGAGTTTGATGGCTATTCTGAGTTTCCCGGTGCAATTGCCATTTCTCATCACATTAATAAAACTATCTAAAAATGCAGTTGATGGGTTGGACCCAAGTGTCAGCTACGGACTAATTACCGTTTTAGTGATGATGATCGTGATGGTTCTTGCCCTTAGCTACATTCTATTTCCCTACCTTTGGCGCGATTAAAAATGAAGGGTAAAACGACCCTAAATTCCCGAAGTATCGATGCTCAAAATCGGAGAAACATCAACACAAATTTTAGGGCTTGCTTGGTGGAAGTGGCTGTCAATAGGCCTTATACTTTTCTCGCTCACGGCTGGAATGATTTTAGATGTTCCTCGATTACCGATTCTACACGAAACCATCCGTAACCTCTACTACCACGTAACGCAGTGGTTTGGGATGATGATTATTCTAACTGCCGCTTTGGTTTACAGCATTATTCATCTCGCCAAAGGCGATAGAAGGTCAGATATTATTGCTGCAGAAGCGGTTAACGTAGCGCTTTTTATGGGTGTTCTGGGCCTTCTAACAGGAATGCTTTGGGCAAAGAACACGTGGGGCACTTATTGGACAGGCGATGCCAAATTGAATGGCGTGGCAATGGGAATGTTAGTCTATTTGGCTTACACTGTGCTTAGAGGAAGTTTGGACGAAGAACAGAAACGGGGCCGTGTTTCGGCAGTTTACAACATCTTCGCTTACGTGATGTTTATGGTTTTTATAATGGTCCTACCACGAATGACAGATAGTCTTCACCCTGGCAACGGTGGTAATCCTGGTTTCGGTGGTTACGACCTTAATGCCAATATGAGAATGGTTTTTTATCCCGCCATTATTGGCTGGACGCTTTTGGGTGTTTGGTTCATCAACATTCGGGTGAGGATAAAGGCAATAGAAGAAAACAGATTAACGAAGTCACACCAATGAAACGATTCCTGAATCTATTAGTATTAATGGCTTTACCGTTTCTTTCCATCGCTCAAGATGTAGAAATGGCAGACTTGTTACACGAAAACGGAAAAATTTACGTGGTTGTGGGAGTTATAGCGATCATTTTTGTTGGTATAGTTGTTTACCTCATAGCCATCGACCGTAGGTTGACTAAGATTGAGAAGGAAGAAAAATAAAACTCGAAGCACGAAAAGTTCAAGTTCGAAATGTTACAGTCACAAACGCATAGATTATTTCGGGTTTTGCGAATGAGTTATTGCTTTTGCGTCCTCAGCGCAAACTCTGGGTCTTTGCGTTAAATCAAATTTAGAAGCATTGAAAAAGACACACATTCTTGCCATTATCGTGATTGCAGTCGCTATTGGCGCCATTATGACCACGGTTTCTGACAGCAGTACCTATTCCAATTTCAGTGAAGCTATTGAGAATCCTGGTAAGGAATATCACGTGGTGGGACAGCTCAATAAAGAGGCTGCAATGAATTATGATCCTGAAGTGGATGCCAACCTTTTTGCCTTTAATATGATTGACAACAAGGGTGCTGAACAGCGGGTTCATTTCGCTGGTTCAAAACCTCAAGATTTCGAACGTTCAGAACAAATTGTTCTTGTTGGCAAGTACGAAAACGACACATTTCAAGCATCCAAAATTCTGATGAAATGCCCATCTAAATACAACGAAGGGCAAGAAGGTGAGATGCAAGAATTCACCGCAAAAACAGCATCTTCTTAATGGACATCAACTATATTGGAGAGCATCTCTGGGCTGGTCAGATTGGCCAGCTTAGCATCATTATCGCATTTGTTTCTGCGCTAGTTGCAGCCGTCAGTTATGCGCTTGCATCTAGAAATGATGCCGCTTTTAACGATTGGAAAATTCTTTCGCGTAGTGCATTCATTCTGCACA
>JBLHEU010000199.1:0-5462 GCA_047614525.1 Bacteroidia bacterium
GAAAAAGGTCAAGTTGCTATTCCAGCTAGAATCCTTCTTGATTTGCTCAAGAGTTTTCCAGACACACCAATTACATTCTCGATTAATCAAGAGACGTTTGCCGTAAGGTTTACATCTGAATATGGAGAGTATAATGTTGCTGGTTTGAATGGAGAAGAGTTTCCTAAATCGCCAGAAATTGAAGCAGCTGCCTCTACCGTAGTTCCTGCAGATTTACTAGCCAGAGCGGTTAGCAAAACAATTTTTGCAGCTGGTAATGACGAACTAAGACCTGTTATGTCTGGTGTGTTCTTTGAACTTAATTCAGACAACATCACATTTGTTTCTACCGATGCACATAAATTGGTGAAGTACACCAGAACAGACGTTAAAGTAGATGGAGGAGCAAGCTTTATCATGCCTAAAAAGCCATTGACTCTGCTTAAGACTGTACTAGCTACTGAGGAGGCTGATGTAACTATCGAATACAACGAAACGAATGCAAAATTCAGCTTCGGTGAAGTAACACTGGTTTGTCGATTAATTGATGGAAGATACCCGAACTACGATGCGGTAATCCCGAAAGTGAACCCTAACGTATTAACGGTTAATCGCGGAGCATTTTTGAATTCTGTTAAACGTGTTTCTTACTTCTCAAATAAGACAACACATCAGGTTCGATTAAAAATGGCCGGAAGCGAATTACATGTTTCTGCCGAAGACCCAGACTTCTCAAACAACGCAGATGAGCGATTGACTTGTAGCTACAAGGGAGATGACATGGAGATTGGTTTTAACTCACGTTTCTTAATTGAAATGCTAAATAACGTTGAGACTGAAGAAGTGGTAATTGAAATGTCTGAGCCAAATAGAGCTGGTATTTTATTACCAAGCGAATCTGTTGTTGAAGGCGAAAACTTGTTGATGCTGGTAATGCCAGTTATGCTTAATAGCTAAGCAAAGAACTTTTGAATAATGAAAGGCGTCCGACTAAATCGGACGCCTTTTTTTATGCAATTCCAATGCTTCTGTTGAAACGATGAAATTCTTCAATTATCGCACCAAATAGCATCCACAACGGTAGATAATCGAACCGAATGTAGCCACCAAAATGCCAACCTACTTGATATTCCCAAGGGCAGCTTCCTGTTATTTGTTCAAGCAGAAATCCAGCGCATAATTCTACAACAAGGATGGCTACAGCGTAAGTGAAATAACGAAGGATTCGATTCCATTTCTTGAGTATATCAAACCCAATTGGAAATACAATTGATGTAACGCCATAAATTGGGAACATCCAGATGTAACTATATCCCATTAGGGATAAATTATCGAACGAATCGCTGGTTATTAAATCAACAAATGCTGTAAAAAATACTTCGGTAGTAATTCCTAGACATGCATAAAGTATAAAAGCAAAAACACGCTTCTTAACCTCTATCCTCTTCTCCATCTTTCTTCTTATAAACGTATTGAAAATTGAATTTCGGCTTGGTAGCGGCTTTTTCCTCCTGACGTTGCTTTTCTAACTGTTGCTCTGCTTGCCTTCTTCTATCTCGTTCAGCATCTGGGAACCATTCTGGCACTTCTTCTTCATCTACAAAATCCCATGAATACTTTGGTTTCTCGGGTCCTTGCTTTCTATAAACGATTGCTACAATAACACCTGCTAAAAGACCAAACATATGGCCTTCCCAAGAGACTTTCTCGTCCATTGGAAAAATACCCCAGACTAGACTTCCGTACAGGAAAATAACTAAGAATGACAGCGCCATTAGTTTCAAATGCTTGCGAATCAACCCGCTTATAAACAGAAAACCGAACAGGGCGTAAACAATTCCGCTAGCGCCAATATGAAAATTTGCCCTTCCTGCTATCCAAAGCCAAACGCCACTCATTAGATAAACCCATAGCACCGTTTTAATCGCCACTTGACGATATGAATAAAACAGCATGGTGCCAAGCACCATAATAGCAGTTGAATTATTAAAGAGGTGTGCCCAACCAGAATGAATAAAGGGATAGGTTAAGATGCCAATGAGACCAGATGCGCTTCTTGGAAAGACTCCATATTGGACAAAATCCACATCAAAAGTTATTTCAATCAGCTTTACTAAAATCAATGCTACTACAAAGCTTGCAGGGATTATGGCGCTGGAAAAGAGTTCTTTAAACACGTGACAAAAGTAAGGCCCATTCAGATACTGAACGGGCCTACTTGAAAAGGGTCGGATATCGGGGAAGTGTTCCCTACTCCTTTAACTCTTTATGTATCTAACAGTAACATAACTATCAGCTGCTTGAATTCTGATGAAATACACACCATTTGCGTATCCGCTAATATCAACTGACTGGGTAAAGTTGTTTGTGCTATTGATGGTTACAGCAGGCTGCAATGCTTGGCCAAACATATTTGTCAGTTCAATGGTCACATCTTCCGTTGATGGAAGTATGCCGCGCACTGTGAACTGTCCTTTTCCTGGGTTAGGATAAAGATCCAACGCATCAAAAATGCTGTATTCTTCAACTCCGGTTTGGAGGGTGAACTCTAGAACATATGTTGAGGTTGGACATCCATTTGGCCCAATGTACTCTACGTGATAATTACCACTTTGAATTGCTGGATAATCAATATTGGTTGCTCCTGGAATAGGATCGCCATTAATGAACCACTGGTAACCTGTTCCTGGTGGATCAGCAGTAAGATCATTACCATTATCAATGATAAACGCTTCATCCAACGGTGTAACCTCAACTGTAAGAGCATTAGATACACCTACACAACCGAATGCATTGGTTACTGTTACGAAGTAGTCTCCAGACTCTGAAGCAACCGTAGTTGGATTCATTCCGTTTGTTCCATCCCACAAATAAGTTCCTTGATTATTGCCAGTAGATAAGACAACGCTTTCACCTTCGCAGAAAACGAGTGGCCCGTTTGCATTAGCAACAGGTGTTGGGTTAGGTTGAACGGTGACATTGGCTATTATAGATGTACCAACACAACCGTTAGCATCTTCTACCGTAACCGAATACTGACCACTTCCTGAAACAGTAATTGTTTCATCGGTTTCAGTAGTGTTCCATTCGTAATCAACAAAACCTGCTGTTGCCGTTAAATCCATTGTTTCTCCGTTGCAAAGCTCCAACGCTCCATTGTTACTTGAAGTGATGGTTACTACTGGCTCGTCTCCAACTTCAATGTCTATTGAAGCTGAATTTGAACAGCCAAAGCCGTTAGTGTAAGAATACGTTACTGTATGCGTTCCTCCACCAGCAGCTACTGCATCGAATATGCCACCGCTAACTCCAAGTCCTGAGAACGTGCCACCTGCAGGTGTTGCAGATAGCGCAACAGGAGAGGCTATTTCACAAAGAGGAGATACTGCATCCATACTAACATCTGGAAGTGCATTAGCAAGCGTAAATGCTGGTTCACTAAAGTTTGTCCAACCAGCGTTTGTAATGGTATTGTATCCACCAATAACTCCCGCAGTTTCTGCTGTCATATCTTCCCACTGAGGAAGTCCTTGCCAGTGTGCTCCTAATCCCCAATCACCATCATCTGCAACAACAAAATACTGCGTAACATCAGCAGCATCTGTTCCTGAAAGATGATCAATTTGATTGTAGAACAAATCATTGGCAGTACAAAGTTCAGGAGCTATATCCGTCAGGCTAAAACCATCAACAGTTGCACTGTTGTTAGCCAATCTTGCCGCAAAGGTGTTAGGAGATGCGCTAACCGGAGTTATTGCAACTGGACGAATCCGAGTAGTTCCTACACTACTACCTAGAGGGTAAACGTATGTATCTGTGCTGTTCATAGCCCAAGACATGCGACCGTTTCCGGTACTACTGACAAAACCGCCTACCTCTGTAACAGCTGTAGAAGATGTGTTCAAAACCTGAAGCGTATTGTTTTCAGTGGCAAATTCTCTGTCATTAAGCTGAAGAATCCCTAAAACTGAAGCGTCTATATCTAGCGTTTTCACACCAGACCCTAGTAAATTCAGGTTGTAAAAACCAGATAAAAACGTACCCGTAACCAGCTGATTGGCACCAGTAAGGTTCACAATGCTTTGGTCAGCAATAAAAACAGCATTATTCTCCCAATCTCCCGTGACATTAAAGGTTCCGGTAGCACCGCCACCTCCTGTAAGTAGGTCGCTGTTGGTCAAATCACCGTCTACGGTTATTCTTCCAAGATTGTCCATTGTACCGTCATCATTATTGAGGTCGCCAGTACTAATGCTTACAATGCAGCCTTGGCTTACGGTAACATCTGCACCGTTATTAAAGACAACAAACTGAGCTTGAAGGGTTAAAGATCCTAACATTAATGCTGTACACCCTAAAAAGGATAGAGCACTCGTCAGATTCCGTTTCTTCTTTACATATAATCCTTTCATCTTTTTATCAGTGTTTGATTGATATGAAAATCACAAGAGTTGGATTATCACTTGTTAAGCACTTTAACTTTAATCGTCTGCTGGCCAGATTCAACATTTGCCAGCGCAATGGCGTAAGCTAGATTAGCTGATTCTGTTTTCACAAAATTTCCGTTTGTGCCAGCAACTAAGTAATCTCCCTTAAGAATACTACCCTTATCGGCTGATACAAATGAATCAAAGATGAACTTACTTGCATTTCTACTTACTGGCTTGTTAAGAGTAACGTAAGGCACGTTAGTCACAATACCGACAACTGACTCTTCAATATTGCCCGAGCAAGCCACCATATTGCCAGTAGCATCTTCACACATTACCATACCTAACGTTGCACCAGGAATGGTTTTATCGGCAATTTTTTTATCAAGCTGAGCTTGAAATTCCTCCATTGATTGACCAAAAGAAGTAGACCCGATTAGTGTAACTAAAGCCAATACGGCACTTACTCTTCCTATTATTTCTATAACTTTTTTCATTGCGTTTTTCTTTTATCGTTAATGAGTCGGATAAGCTTATTCGTTAATTTCTGTTACTTGGAAAAATCCTTCTGTAATGTCATTGTCAGCTGCAAAATCGCTCGCAAAGAAGTATAGCCCATAGGTATGTGCTCCTGCTGGAACAGCTTCATCCAATCCGGATATTGACCATCCCCACTGACTAGTTCCTAAAGCAATCAACCAAGCCTCTGGAATATTCCCTCCGACTAGTGTTGTACCGTCTCGGAATATCGCATAGGCCACGAAATCTGCGTCAAGAACAGCTGTGCCAGAAGCGGTGGCCAAAACATCGTTACCATGTGTAATTACACTTATAGAAGAAGCGAGTTCTAGAGTTAAATCTGTTGTTGCTGTAAATGCAAATGCAAAATCTCTTGCCGCTACTTGGTCAATTGGGCCAGTGGGGCCATCTGCTCCTGTTGCTCCGACTGCTCCGTCAGCTCCTGTTACTCCTACCGCTCCGTCTACTCCATCAATACCGTCTGTTCCGTCTGCACCTGCTGCTCCTGCTGCACCATCAACACCATCAGCTCCT
>JBLHEU010000200.1:0-5455 GCA_047614525.1 Bacteroidia bacterium
TATCATCCCCAATTTTATTTGGAAAATACTTGGCGGCAACTTTCAGGTTGGTCAACCCAGTTAAATACGGGTAGAACTTTGGCTCTTCGATAATGCAGCCAATTCGTGGCAACACTTTTCCTATATCCTTCAGTCCTATATTCTCGAAATATTCAACGGTTCCAGAGGTTGGTCTTATTAATCCTACCAATACTCTTAGCATGGTGGTTTTACCTGCACCATTCGGCCCAAGAAGACCAAATATCTCCCCTGATTTAACTTCCATATCAACACCTTTCAGAGCATGGAAATCCCCATAAAACTTCTCTAGTGCTGAAACTTTTAGTATTGTCTTCATTTTGGTTGCGTTACACCATCAACAACTGGTTAACGAAAAAGTTGAAATATGAAACAAAATGAACCACATCCCTCGTTTCCCGTTCATAGGCTATGAAATATCTGATAATCACAGCTGGGGCATTAGTAGTCATATTTACCGCTGCACAAGCATACGTAGTGAATGATTTGGCAAAGACAGAACAACAAGCTTATGAGGTTATTTGGAAGAATGACATCATTGAAGCGAGGTATTATCCCAAGGCTGTAATGGCTACGGTAACGGGTTCGTCATCCGATTATAAGAGTTCATCCAATCAGCATTTTAGAGTTCTTGCTGGGTACATTTTTGGTGGCAATGAAAAAAGCCAATCTATTCCCATGACTTCGCCCGTTCACATGACGTTTGATGAAAAAGGTTCCGAAATGAGTTTCGTAATGCCATCAAATATGGCGCTAGACGGTTTGCCAAAACCCAACGATAGAGGAATAAAGTTTAGTGAATCTGAAGAGAAATATGTGGTTGCTATTCGGTTTGGTGGCTGGTCGAATGACGAAAAGATTAAGCAAAATTCAGACCTACTAATAAAAGCATTGGAAACAATGGGAATTGAACCCCAATCTGCGCCATGGTACATGGGCTATAACCCACCATTTCAATTAGTTAATAGACGAAACGAGGTTGCAGTTGTAGTTAGCGCTATTGACCTGGAGCTGATTAAGATGCTCTGATATTAGTTCAAATCGTAGATTAGTGAGTTCAAAAATCACAGTCTATGGAGTTTAGTACAATCGATTTAGTCACGTTTATTTCGTTTATCGTACTTGTAATTGGAGTTTCACTGTACGCAGGTCGGAAGGAGGAGACATCCGAGGATTACTTTCTTGCGGGAAGAGGGCTCACTTGGTGGCTTATCGGTCTTTCGCTTATAGCGTCAAATATTTCGTCTGAGCATTTTGTAGGTATGTCCGGAAAAGGATTTAGCTCTGTCGGGCTGGCAATTGCCAGCTACGAATGGATTGCGGCTGTTACATTGGTATTTGTAGCAGTTTTCTTTTTGCCTCGTTTTTTAAGAGCTGGAATTTATACGATACCGGAATTTCTGGAGTATCGTTTTAATCGAAATGCAAGAACATTAATGGCGGTTCTGGTAATCGTGTTTTTTGTATTAGTTACGTTGGCAACAGTATTATACTCAGGAGCTTTAGCCCTTCATACAATTTTTGGTTTAGATAAGGTTGTAGGAATTTGGATTATTGGTGGAATTGCGGGAGCTTATACTGTATACGGTGGTTTAAAAGCTGTGGTTTGGTCTGATCTGATTCAAGCCACTACGTTGCTTATCGGTGGAGTGGTGGTTACCTTCCTAGGTTTCGAAGCTTTCGGTATTCGGTTTGGACAAGACTTGCTTGAAGGCTTAGAGCCCAGTCGAATGGACAACATTAATGTTGGAATAACCTCATTTTTCGAAGTTGCTAAAGACAGACTTCATACAGTCTTACCAGCCAACCATCCCGAACTTCCTTGGGTGGCCGTTTTCATTGGCGGAATGTGGATTCCCAATATATACTATTGGGGATTGAACCAATTTATCACCCAAAGGACGCTAGCAGCTAAAGATTTACGAGAGGGACAAAAGGGAATTCTATTTGGAGCAACGCTGAAGTTGCTGATTCCTTTTATTGTTGTTTTTCCAGGAATAATGGCCTACTACTTATACGGTGATGTTATGCTTGCTGAGGGTATTAAACAAGATGAGGCGTATGCTTATTTGTTAAAGCAGATTCTACCACCTGGACTTTTTGGTTTAATGATGGCCGCCATATTTGGAGCCGTCATGAGTACAATTGACTCTCTTCTAAATTCGTGTAGTACCATTTTTACGATGGACATTTTTGTTCCTTTTTACGCCAAAGACACATCTCAAAAAAACTTGGTGAAAGTTGGAAGGATCACCACCATTGTTTTGGTGATTTTCGGTTGCTTATGGGCTCCTATAGTAGGTAGTTTCGACAGTCTATACGATTACATTCAGAAGTTCTCTGGCTTGATACAGCCAGGTATCTTGGCGGCTTTTATGTTCGGACTTTTATGGAAAAAAGTGCCTGCAAAAGCAATTATCGGAGGTATATTATTGAACATCCCTATTTATGGAACATTACTAGCCATTGATAGTTTGGTGCTTCCCGAAGATGGTAAAATTGCCTTTCTACATTACATGATGATAACGTTTGTACTTATCAGCATCTTCATCACAATTTTTACATTAAAATATCCACAGAAAGAACCAGTTGTAATTCCTGTGAAGTATGATTATGATATCAAGTTGCCTTTTAGCTTAAAACTGTGGAGTGGTTTGATTATAGCCGCTACAATCGCTCTTTACTGGGTTTTCCGTTAAGATGCTTGATTTTAGCCAAATACCAACATCCGTAGCCGTTTGGTGGGGCGGTATGTCAGCAATAGCCGTCTTCAACTTGGTTATGCTTTTCATCACTAGAAAAATGCTTCTTAGGAAACTACCAAATATGAGCCAGTTGGTTCAAGGAGTTAGGAAGTGTCAACTCTTACTGGCTAGTACTTACACCATTGGCTGTGGGTTTAGATCAATACTTCCAAGGGGAGATGTACGCAGAATTGTGTTGGTTGACCATTGGATTTCTGCCATTGCCATTGGTCGAACAGTTGCCACAATTGCCGAGTTAGCTTTCGTAGCACAGTGGGCCTTTATTCTGCATGAAATAGGAAAGAGTACAGGTAATAGAACTGCCACTTGGGTTTCTAACGTTATTGTGCCCATGATTGTGGTTGCTGAGTGTTTTTCTTGGTATGCTTGCACCACAACTAACTTCTTGGGAACAATGGTGGAAGAAAGCCTTTGGGCTTTAGCTGCGGCTTTAACGCTTATGGCGTTTATCAAATCTCGTCCGTTTTATCTAGGTCAACAACGGAATTTCCTTACAGCAGGTATAATAGCCGCTTTCGGGTATGTGATTTACATGGTAACAGTAGATGTTCCTGCTTATGTAAATCATTGGATAGCAAATCAAGCAGACGGAAAGGTATACGCAACACTTGCAGAGGGATTTTATCAAGTAGCAACCGTTTGGCGACAAACCTATGCGCACGCAGATTGGCAATACGAATTTGTATGGATGACGCTCTACTTCAGCATTGCCGTTTGGATGAGCATCTACATAATGAACGGTCCCGAAATGGATAAGGGATTAAAAGAGGACTAGTCTTCAATTACAGATATTCCGTCTGTTTTGCAGTTGAATTCCGCACTTTCTACTCCAAGATAATCAAGTACAGTAGGAGCAAGGTCTGTTTGAGAACTAGTGTACCATTGCTTAAAGGTCTCATTAGGCGAATTCAGATACATAATGGTATGGCGAACATTTTCGTTATCATACTTGCCACCATGACTTTTCCCATCACCTCCGTGGTCTGAAATAATACAGATTAGCCATTCTTCACCATTCAGTCTTTTTTCCTCGATAATGCTAACCAAACTATCTACGTAGCCATCTAACGTAGTTACCCAATTGGCGTATTCAGGCACATCGGGATTGAATCCATACTCATGGCCGGCACCATCCAGTTCATCAAATTGAAGGAAGAAGACATCAGGGTTTATTGGCACACCCTGAACGAGAGCGTTCTTGGCGATTAGAAAAACATCATGGTCATCCATGCTTTCCGTTGGGGCGTAATCGGCAAAAGGTGTTGCTAATTCCTCATTTATAGGAGTCCAATTCACTATCGAAACGGTGTTCTTCTGTGGGTTAGCTTGTTCTACATACTTGAAGAAATGTGGAAACACATCAAGGGTATTGGCGTCAAAATCGTTAGAAGTAATGTTGTGCTTGCATAAATCAACTCCTGTGCACAAACTACCCCAGTTTGGCCCGCTAAAGGTTAGTTCTTGAACGTGATTTTGATCTGTGAAATATGTGTTTGGGTTTTGTGCCAATTGGAACATAAATGGCGAAATAGCCTCTTGCATTGCGTCAGATCTAAAACCATCTATACCAATGATAAGAACTTTCCTATTGCTTTTGGTTGGGTCTAGGACTAAGTTTGTGTCTGAACACACGGTTGTCCATTCTTCGCAGTTATAATTGGAAATTCCGTCATCCTCAGAACATCCAACGAAGCACACGGTCAATAACGAAAGCGCTAAAAGTTTTCTCATTGTTCAACTCCTAATTGATACTTGTTCGCTTCAATATCTGCACTCGGAATCCAATCTTCATGTTCCATAGCATCATCAAAAACCAAAGAGTTCCCTAAGTAATCCAATCGTTTGCCCGGCCAAATGCAAGTTCTCCATAAATACAAAAACAGGTTTTTCTGTTCTAAATTAGGATGGATATGTGGGCTGATGTGCTCAGTATGATAAGCTGGTAATAAACTCCAATGCAAGTCGGGCCGCTCGTGATGAACTGTATGATATCCATTGTTGAAGGCGATAAAATTAATCACTGGTCCAATGAAATTTCTTGAATGGTTATATGGGTGATTCTCATCGCAACCATCGTGCTGCCAAAAGTTAGTCCCCACAATTCCCCAAGCGGCATAAAGATGTGGAATGAAGATTAGCAAAAGCGCCAATTCCCAATTGTAAAACAAGAGGCCAAACTTTGCGCCCTGCACAATTGCCATTTCCAGCACATACTGGTAAAACCATCGCGGTTTCTCCTTCAGCATTCGCTTGGCAAAGGCGTTTTCGTCCTTCATAATGCCAGGTGCATGATGGAAGAAAAACAAGAGTTGGTTAAGGAAATTCCATTTGTAGCGCAATTTGGTAGTGCGAATACGATCCATCGCTTTTTGTGTGTGCTGATGGTGGCTAAAGTTGTGACCCGAAACATAAGCGCTCACCGAATGCCCGTAGGTAAATGACATCACAATCTGAAATAGTTTATTCATTCCCTTGCTTTTAAAAATGGGATGATGAATGGTATTATGCACCGTTACCGCACAGAAGAAAGAAAGCACAGCTAAAACCGACACAATTGGCAGTTTCAAATACCATTCTTTTGGAAAGTAAACCCAACCCAAAATGGAGCAAGTGAAATAGAGCGTAAAAACAGCAAGTGTTCTAATATCAGCATTATACTTCAGCATGGTGTA
>JBLHEU010000201.1:0-5390 GCA_047614525.1 Bacteroidia bacterium
CAAAGGGGGAACTGAAAGAACAGCTGGGTAAAGTGGAAACAAAAGTACGAACGCTTCCAAAAGCTGAATACGAATTACTTGCTCTTCAAAGACAATATTCAATCAAGGAAAGCCTTTACCTTTTATTGCTAGAGAAAAAGTCAGAAAACGCCATTCTACTTGCTTCCACTGTTTCGGACAATATGGTAATTGATACCGCCAGAAGTTCGGAAGACCCTATTGCTCCAAAAAAGAAACTCATCTACTTTGTAGGTTTACTTGTGGGCATTGGGTTTCCTTCTCTTATTGTCCTTATTATATCGTTTTTAGATAACCGCATAAAAGGAGTTGACCATCTTAGAAGCAGTACTCGTATTCCGCTGTTAGGAATTATTCCAAATCACAAGACAGCAGAATACATTGTGGTTCAGCACAACAATCATTCTGCAATTGCAGAATCCTTCCGGTCAATACGAACCAATCTTTCATTCCTAGTCAGAAAGGATGAGTTAACTGAAGGAATATCCCCCAAAGTTATTCAGCTAACGTCCGCAATGGGGTCTGAAGGTAAATCGTTCTGCTCAATCAATTTAGCTGCTTCGCTAGCCTTAGGAGGGTCAAAAACTATTGTTGTTGGTCTGGATTTGCGTAAACCCAAATTGGCCGACTATTTAAGCTCCTCTAACGATATTGGAGCAAGCTCGGTTTTAGCCAACATTTCTTCCCTTGAAGAGGCCATTATTAAGACGGAAGTAAATAACCTAGATGTTCTGGTAGGAGGACCCATTCCCCCAAACCCTTCAGAGTTGCTTATGAGCGGTGCCCTCAAAAAAATGTTGGACAACCTGTCAGAAAAATATGATTACGTAATTCTCGACACGCCTCCAATTGGACTAGTTACCGATAGTCTTATTATTTCGGAGTTGGTAGCAACTACCATCTATGTAGTGAGGCAGAATATCACCAATACAAATAGCCTTACCTACATAAGTGAGCTATACGATTCTAAAAAGATCAAGAGCGTATCAATTCTGTTCAATGATGTAAAAGCATCTCGTTTCGGATATGGTTATGGATACGGTTATGGATACGGTAATTATGCCGAGACTGCTCCCAAGACAGTGTGGGAAAGGCTTGGGTTCTCTCGTTTTAGCTAGCGAATTGGTCGACTAAAAGCTGTTCACCAACGTGTTACGGCATGAGGTCTCAATGTGCCTTTAGTGGTTTAACAGGATTGTGTATTACACGAACAATTAGATTCCCACCATAATTTTCAAAGACAGCGTGTGCGGTCCAGAACTATAAACACGGGGTACAAAGCGATAAGCATACTCACCCGTCTCTTTGAAGTATTGATATGACATCTGTACCTTAAGGTCATGGGCAAATTGGTACCCGACTGACAAATTACCCTGATATCTTCGAAGCTTTTCGTTAGCAATGTGCTTAGCCCCTTCTCCATCAGAACCAATGGTGTATGCGTATGTTTCGCCTTTTCTTGCCAACATGAATTCTGTTTTAACAAACAATCGACTTATTGGCTTATAGTGTATGGCAAAGTAAAACTCCTCTGCATTATTTCTAAGATAATGTCCTAGTCCAAAACTGTTGCTCTCAAAAGTTGTGGTGGAAACAAAATGCTGATACGTGTATGGGTTAGTTCTGGTGTACTCAAAAATAAATGAAGCATTTATAGACTTTGGAGCAGTAAACCGTGCTCCAACCTTCCAGCTGACATGATTTCTTGCTTTGGAAGAATTAAACATAGTACTAAGTCTTACTTCATCCACAAAAGCAGAGGCATAAAGTTGTAAATACCGAATATTACGACTTACCACATTGACAAACATTTGAGAATTCTGTCCTCGTGAATTGCTACCAGGCCCTGTGCTATTAAGCGTATGATCGACAGATTTATAAAATAAGAATGGAATGAGGTATACCGGATTAAACCTATCGGAATAAACCACACTATTCCCGAAGGAAAAATGAAGCCCTTTCACCGGTCTCACCGTGAACATGTTGGCCGCAATAAATTTAGAGCGCATTATCTCTCTCTGTGTACTGCCTGTCTGATATGTTGCGGCCGAGTCTAACACATCTGATACAAGCCAACCATGAATGTAATCGAAAGAGAACCATTTAACAGGTTCTAAATGGAGTTTTATCATTGGAAAGGAAGGTGTTCTACCAGAATAAATATTCTGGCCGTTATAAGCCGTTCCCCACTTTAAGTGATCCTTAACCAGTCCAATATATCCCCACTTTACAGAAGCAAACATACCTCCTCGCATCTCGCTATAATCCGTTCCGGCTTTGTAATTAGCACCAATGTTTTGGTTCAAAAATCGCTCTCTCCTTAGTTGAACCGATTCACTGTAATCCCTAATATCCGCGTAAAAACTGAAGTATTTGCTCACATTCCCAAATATGGTTGCCCCAACGTATCTGTTATAGTACAGTTCTCCACTGGTCCATGAACCCTCCCCGCCAAACCTGGAATTAACCGTAATGCTAAACAGGGAATCCTTGTAATGAAACAGATCATGTCGTTTCACTCTCTCCTTAAGAGGAAAAACCGACCCCTTTTTCAACCCTTTTCCTATATAGTCAAGCCCCTGGTATTGGTTGCCGTCTTTTACAAATTCCTGCTGGTAAAACTTAAGATCTTTCTGTTGCCTCAAATTAAGCTTGTCAGGTTGATTATTCACCTGTTCGAGTAATTCATAAATACTTTTCCGGGTTAGCGGAAGCACGGCATTGTTCAATTGAATAACCTTTAACGAGGCCATTTCTTCCAGAAAGTCATAGACCTCCGTATTAGAATCATCATAAAAGGCCACTTGGCCTTTGACCTGAGCAGCAAGTGAGAAAACGAAGAAAAAGAAGAGTGACTTTTGAAAAACGCTAGAATGCATTATGACCTGATTTTCCAATTAATGTTAGCAGCACAATTCTAATGTCCAACCAAAAACTCCAATTATCAATATACCATAAATCATGATTGGTCCGTTGTTCCTTCTGCTCTAATGTCTCTGTAGGACCTCTCCACCCATTTACCTGTGCCCAGCCAGTAATGCCTGGTTTTATATAGTGACGCAACATATAACCCCCAACTTTTTTCTGCATATCCTCATTAAGGAAAGCCCTATGTGGTCTTGGTCCTACTACGCTCATTTCTCCAAGAAGTACATTGATAAACTGTGGGAGTTCATCCAAACTATACTTGCGTAAAAATATTCCAGTTTTCGTAATCCTGGAATCGCCAACCACAGTGCTTTTCAAATTGTGGTCTTTACTATCATCAACAACCATAGATCGAAACTTGAGGCACCCAAACTCCTTTCCGCCAAGACCAATACGAGCAGGAACGTAAAAAACGGGACCACGACTACTTGCTTTCACCAATATGCCAAGAACAAGAAATAACGGAAGCAGAATTACCAGTACGCATAGAGAAAAAACAATGTCAAACATCCTTTTTACTGCTTGATTCGTGAATCCATCCAGAGCAATTTCTCTGATCCTGACAATAGGAAGTCCCGCAAGCATACTTGATTCAAATGGCCGTTCTACAACTCTGAAATAATCTGGTACCATACCTATTCGTAGACCATGAAAATCCGCTTTTTCAAGGATATCTGCTATTTTTGCTTTTTCTGGAAGTGGAATCGCAATTATGATTTCTTCCACCCTTTGAGATACAATAATGTTCTCCAAATCTTCAAGCCTACCATGTATTCGACTTGTAGAAACCAACGCGCCACCTGGGTTGTCATCTAAAAACCCAAGTACCTTGTAACCTAGGCCAATATCTTTTCTTATCTCATCGTCTAGTTGTTTACCTATTCTTCCTGCTCCAATAATAAGAAGTCGTTTTACATGCCGCCCCTTAGACCTCATGCGGCCTAGATATTTGTACAGTAGTATAAAACCTACGTTTCTTAGTGTAAAAAAAAGGGTGCTGGTACCGAAAAGTACAAGTCTTGAGTATAGCTTAAGTTCCAACACCAATACAAGGGTAGAAACAATACCAACAAAGAAAATAAAGTCTACAAACTGTTTTCTTAGTCGCTCAATCAACCCATCGCGAAACTGATAATTCTGAGATTTAAATCCCAGTACAACTCCTGCCCAACTAATCAGTATCAGCGGAAGCATAACATAATACTTTCCTGGCTCGAAGGAGTCATACTTCAAGTAAATACTACTCAGAAAGGATACAATTATAAGGGCTATATCGTAACCAAGGAAAATCCAAATCAGTCTGGAGTTTTTGGAGTTCATGTCTAAGTCGATTTACGCTTCAAAAATACTCAATTAGCATCACCAGATTCAAATAGTCCACTCCTTGGCAGATGAAAAATGACTTGAGGGAATCAGCTTTAGTTAACACACTTATGCTGTTAACTTTGCAACTTAGAATATGCATATGAAATTAACTGCTTCCGTTAAGCGTCCGGTTAGGTTATTGTGGTTTGCGCTTCGCAATCAGTTTTATCGAGTATTTGGCTATGCTGATTACAAGAAGTTTATCATCATTACCAGGTCACGAACGGGTTCCAATTTGCTGGTAAGCCTGTTAGATTCTCATCCTCAAACTGAAGCTTTTGGTGAAATGTTTAACCTTCTGCATGGACGTAAGTCAGAGTGGGTATGGGAAAGCATTTTTGGCTATAAATCGAGGTCAACAAAGCTGGTTGGATTCAAAATTTTCTACTACCACCCTGCAGATAGTGATGACACTTGGGTTTGGGATAGAGTTATTAATGACAAGAACATTCCCATCATTCATCTTAAGCGCGATAATGTTTTGCGTACCTATTTATCTAGACAAATTGCTGCTAAAACCAAAGTCTGGCACGACAAGTCGGGAAAAAGCGCGGTAGATCTAACCGATAAACGGGTAACGCTAAGCCCATCGGATTGTATTGAAGAATTTAAGAAAACTGAAGATTGGGTGAGTACTACGGCCAAAAAATTGGAAGGGCACAAAACACTGAATATTACCTATTCCGATTTAACTGGAGATAACCAGAAACAAACGCTGAATAGTATTCAGTCTTTTTTAGGTGTTAAACCAATTTCGTTGTCATCAGGTATGAAAAAACAAAATACTGAGAGGCTACAGGACCTTATTAAAAATTATAAGGAAATAGAAAACAGTTTACAGGGAACCCCTTGGGAGCGATTCCTCAAGTAAAGTCTTTTTGTCAGGATTAATGGAAAAGCGTCTTGCCAAAATATCATTGACACGCAATAACTAACTTCCTATTTACAGAGCAAGATAAAGTCATTTGCTAAGCCGACCCTTTTCAGTAGTTAATCTGGCCTTAATCTTATCTTCAATCCATTACTGCTAGCTGGACATGAAATTAGTATTTGACTATAGCCTGTATTTCGCGACTCAG
>JBLHEU010000202.1:0-5381 GCA_047614525.1 Bacteroidia bacterium
AGATGTATCTGGGAAATGAAAACCAATATCTCTGAGGTTAGCGGCACCTAAAAGTGCATCGCAAATTACGTGTATGAGCACATCGGCATCTGAATGACCAACCGCACCAAGTTCTGCTGGAATGAGCTTACCACCGAGCCAAAGCTCTTCGCCTGTGGCAAGTTGATGTACATCGTAGCCAAAACCGACTCTAATTTGCATCAGTCTGGAGCCTGATCTTTATTCTGCTTCTTAAATGCTTCGAAATCGAAAGTTAATGTGAAGCGGAGCGTATTCTCAAGTGGATGGCGCTGTGCTGTTGGAATCAAATAAGCGAAATCTAACCCGAAAACGTTGTACTTGATTCCTGCTCCAACCGTGAAGAACTGGCGGTTTCCTTTTGAAAAATGCTCGTGGAAATATCCTGCTCTAATAGCAAACAATTTATTGTACCAGTACTCAATACCAACCGCTATGTTGATCTCTCTCAATTCTTCAGCACTTCCTCCTGGAGCATCTCCAAACGAAGTGAACATTCCGTTAGGTACCGAACGATTTGGGTCTTGCCCAGCAATTATCTGCTGAAATGTTGAGTTTGCATTACTTGAATGACCAATAGCTCCTAGCGTATCGCCTGCAGGTAAAGTATTATTAACGTACGGCTGGTCGTCAATAACAGGCGGTGTTGGAACCATCAGCTTGTTAATGTCGAAGAACGCTGCGATTGAGTTTCTGTCATCCACAAAATACTTGAACCCAACTCCGAAGCGGAAATTGATTGGAATAAAATCCTCTTCATTTGTATTAGTATAAGACATTTTAGAACCAATGTTGGAGATATTCAAACCTGCCGAAATCACGGTTTTCTTATTTGCAATTTCCAGTCTTTCCGTTCTGTAATAGAAGGCAATATCTGCAGCACCTGCCTGACCTGGTTTAGTGTCTGCTCCTCCAACATTTAATCCGCCTGTAAGGTTAGAGTAGACGTAACGTAGGGCAATTGCACCAGAAAACTCTTCAGAAAGCTTTCTAGCGTAGCTTACATCTAAAGCAAACTCATTTGGATTAAAATTACCGATGGTGTTACCGGAGTTATCGGTAAACGTGATGTCTCCAAGAGAAAAATACCTCAATGAACCTGAAATGGTTTGAAGACCTTTCTTGCCAATTTTCCCGTATCCAGAAATGTAGGCTAGGTTGATGTCTGGAACCAAAGCCCGTAACCAAGGGGTGTAGGAAACTGAGAATCCCATCTTGGTTGGTATGTAAGCCATTTTGGCTGGATTCCAATGGATAGAAGACCCGTCTGGATCTGTAGCTGCACCAACTTCTCCCATTGCACCAGCTCTTGCATCGGGCCCTATCATTAAGAAAGGGACAGCAGTGGTAATGGTGTTTAGTTGAATCGTACCCTCATTACCACTGTTTGTTTGAATGGTTTGTGCGGAGACTTGATTTGAAAGCAATCCAGCTAGGACCAGCATAGCTGAAATATATCGGAAATTGAACATCCTTTTATTTTTTCGGGCTGCAAATATAGCCATGTTAAGAGTTATCATTTAATTCAGGATTACCAGCCGCTCAATCTGCTCGGCTTTTTGCCCATCTGGCGTTGTAATTTTTAGATTATACATATAAACACCTCTCCCTATTTTTTGTCCGTAATCATCAAGTCCGTTCCACTCAATAGGTTCGTTTCTGAAACCATGAGAAAGAACTGTTTCGTTGATGGTTTTAACCAACTTACCGGACACCGTAAATACTTGCACCTGTACATCTAAACTGTTACACGGCTGGTTGTGTTCAAACATAAATGAAGTTCTTGTTGTAAACGGATTCGGATAATTCAGCACATGTTCTAAAGCAAGTTGGGCAGACTCTGCCACTACAAACTCGGTATAGGCCTCTGAGCTGTTGTTGTAAACGTCCCAAACTTTTAGCCTAAGATTGTGTGTTCCTTCGCTCAAATCGCTAAACGGGTAAACCACTCTTCCGCTTTGGTAGCTATCTAAATCAGATTGATAAAAGTCGTTTAGGTTGAGGGTTGCATTGGTATTATCATCTAAAACCGCAGTAATATCATGTCCAATGCCGTTGCCAACGGTGTTAATGCCATTACTATCTAAGACAACAGCTAATAATGATGGGGCCTCATCTGTAGTTCCGCCATAAGCGAAACTTTCGTCATTCATATATAGACCTATCGTTGGTCCGTTCTCATCGGTTGCTCCGTTTTCGTTAGAGCCTCCTATTACAAAGTCTTCGAAATGACCGTTGGCATTGGTTCCACTGCCTTCAGCATAATAACTAATACGGCCAACATCGTAGTTATAGGCGATGTCTCGAGGTACTACAAATGAGAATGAAAAGTCTCCGTTGGTCACACTCGCTTTCCCTTTATAAATAAGGTTTTTCTGAACTGAAAACTGCTGAACGCTAGATGACGGGTCGTTGGCCAAGGTGCTTACCTCGGTAGTTTTATCAAACACCGTTGGGTATACCACACCGTTAAAGTCCGGCATTGCTTGTCCGTTTCTGTTTTTCATTGTACCTGTTACGGTAACGAGTTCCAACGCGTTTATTGTATCCGTAAGAGAATTAATGTCTTCTCCGTTAATGGTGAGTGTTTGCACATCGTGCAACGGAAATGCCAAGCGCTGTGCTGGGTCTCCAATAAGGCTGAAGTTTCGATTGTTAACCGATCCACCACTTGCAACCTTGGTCATTCTAATAACATCTCCCATAGTTGGCGGACCCCAAGGCTGCTCTACCAATAGGTTGAGATAAAAATTCTTGTTGAGCGTGAAGTTTGGTGCCGAGTAAACCAGACGAGAAGTTGTAAACAATGCAATTCCTCCACCATTAGGGTTTAGGTGAACTAGCTCTCCAGCAGATATTCTACTAGGGTCATCGTACCTTGTAAACTCGCAGGTAGCTGTCACAAAAACAGGGAGACTATTATAGTTGTTCCATCCATTGATGTCCGAAACGCCCAAAACTCGCTCATGTGCCCAGCCCAACTCGCCACCATGGCCGGTGTAATTCACAATTAAAGCGCCACGCTGCACCTCTGTGTTCAAGTTGATGCTTACTTCGGGATATCGCTGTCCGCCTGGTGTTGATTCTTGAACAAATGAGTCGAAATAGATTTTAGTTAGGTTGTACTCTGGGTACATAGTATCAACCAAATTGGCCAGTTGATCGGACTGATTTAAGTGCATATTACTGTCTTCATCATCAGCAACAAATACAATGCGGTTTCTCCAATCTGGGGATAAGGAAGCTTCTGCTCCACCATCTTCGCAAATATGTGATGGATCAATAATTGCAGAGGTCGCCAGCTCTTCGTAGCGGTAAATTTTGTCCACCACCACTCGTGCGTCTTCAAGTGTTCGAACTACAAAACGTCCAATTCCTATATCTAGCGCATCACTTGCCGAAGATGCCCAAGCACCCTCGTCTGGGTCTAGTAACCCAAAATAATCATCAGATGCATAGCTGATGGTAGGGGTAAGCGACTCCACAGATTCATAAGTAGGAACAAAATTGGTGTTACCAGGAAGTCTGTCTTTGTAATCGTAACTGGCATCGCCAAACAGTAAGAGATACCGTGGCAGGTCGTTAGGATTGGTGCTTCGCTCATAGAACATTCGCATGAAATCACGGATAGATGATACATCTTGTGCTCCGGAAGAAAATTCATTGAAAATTTGTGCTGGGCTGACAATATGAACGGAAAGCGGGCTGGTTTCATTGGTTCTGTGGAATTCTGCCAATCTCTCTGCCTCACTCCAGAAATCTGGATGACAAACTATAAGCATGTCGGCCTGTGGCAACCCATGTAGATTCTGATTACTAACTGAACCAATTAAATCTGGGCTGAGGTAACTACTACCGTTGAAAGCCACAAACTGGCGAAGCGAATCAGCCTCAATTTTGAAACTGGAAGTTGAACTATTTAAGGCTAAATCTCTCTTGCTGGCGTTTGTAGGGTCTGTAACTTCCCAAACTTGTAGTGCTGAGTTTGAGCTGCCAATTTGAAAATCGGCAATATTTCCAAAGCCAACAGAACTGCGGTCTCTAAAGCCCATCTGACCGCCCGCCATACTTAAATTCCTTTTAAGTACAATTTCTAGGTAATCTAACCAACCTACTGCGCTCGGGTTTCCGCCTTTGCTATAGTTGAAAGCAACGTTTGTATTACCAGAAGCAAATTGAAATTGCGAGCAAGTAAATTCATCTTCAGCGTTTTTGTTATAGCCACCAGGTGCAGAAGGAACATTCACATTCTCAACAGTAGAACCATTAACACGGACAGAAAAGCTTGTGCCAACTGTTGATTTTGCCAGCAACCTTGTAGATAAATAACCTGGGTCACTGGCAACATTGGAGAACCCAAAATCAATACTGTGAGATAACTGAAGGTCAAACTCCTCACCAAACCATTCTCTACCAGATTTTAAAAGGTTAGAGTTGTCTGACTCATGAAACTGGTGGTCATCAAACTTATTAACCGTATGACTAGCACTTTCGCCAGACGAAGCCACTGAAGCTACTCGTCTTCCATTGCCTCTATCAACCGTAATAAAATAGTACGCTAGGTCTGAATAGACGTTAAATACATGTCTAAAATTACCGCAGCTCGTGGTGTCTTCAACCCATTTGTGCGGGCCCTTTCCGTAGAATACAACATAATCTCCCTGATCAAAACTACCATCGGCCTCTCCAACGACCTGTATAGCGGTTTGCACAAGATCATCATGTCTAAAAGAGCTATTAGCTTGCGGCAACATTCCCCCACCATTTCCATAAACATTCAACCTTCTAGGATCAATAGAAGCTACATCCATTCCCATTTCCTGCAGGTCATTATAAGTCAACCTGAACATACCATCTTGAGCAATACCAAACTTAAACCAGCTTCCAGAAGCCAAAACTGAACTCGAAGCAAATTGTGATGGTGCTGCAGCCTTAGCGGAACCATTGACAATCTGACGCTTTTCCAGATTGTAGGATACGAGCTTTTCTACTTGACCGGTAGTTGGGTTTCGTCTTAGCGGAATAAAAGATATTCGGGCATAAGTCTGCTTTCTTTCGGTGTATAGAGTTACAACTGGCTCAATTGAAGTTGCCACCTCGATGCCACTTATTGCAGTTCTCTCCAACGAAGACAAAGGAGTAAAACGAGCGTCTGTAAGCTTAGGTTTTATAGAATTGTAAGAAGAAACCGCAATATTTTCGATTAAATGAGGTAAAGAAGTGTCATCCAAGTAAACGGCACCTTCAAAAAACAAATAAGCTTTAGAAGACCCATCATACTTAACCTCAATAACGGGCTCCGACCAATCAATTGCTTTACCAGTATTAAGAGTATTTGACGCTTTTTTAGCCAGCTGCTTTTG
>JBLHEU010000203.1:0-5334 GCA_047614525.1 Bacteroidia bacterium
AATACATCGTTGATATTGTATTTGCAAGTAGAAACCCAGAGGATTACGGTCTTGCCAAGTTGAAAGACTTGATTGGATTTGGTGGTTCTCCACGTGCAAGTATCGCATTGGCCAAAGCGGCTAAGGCGTATGCTTTTATTAAGCGTAGAGGCTACGTAATTCCTGAAGATGTTCGTGCTGTCTGTAACGATGTATTGCGTCACCGTATTGGTCTTACATATGAGGCCGAAGCAGAGAACATTACCTCCGAAGAAATCATTGCTGATATCCTGAACACGGTAGAAGTACCGTAGAGAGATGTGAGAATTCAGATGTGAGATGTCAGACAGCTAACTGTTCGCTTTTCACTCTTCACTATTCGCTTCAATAATGGAAACGTCAGAACTTTTAAAAAGAGTCCGTAAGATTGAGATAAAGACTAGAGGTCTGAGTAATCAGATATTCTCTGGTCAGTATCACTCTGCCTTTAAAGGGCGCGGAATGGCTTTTTCTGAGGTTCGTTCGTATCAGATGGGTGATGATGTGAGAACCATTGATTGGAATGTAACTGCCAGAACTGGAGAGCCTTACGTAAAGGTATTTGAAGAAGAGCGTGAATTAACTGTTATGCTGATGGTTGATGTAAGTGGCTCAGGAGATTTTGGTTCTAAGGTGATGCTCAAGCGTCAATTGATGACCGAGATATGTGCTGTGCTTTCATTCTCAGCTATTCAGAATAACGACAAAGTTGGTATCATCTTTTTTAGTGATAAGGTTGAGAAGTTCATTCCGCCTAAGAAGGGAAAGAGTCATATTCTGAGGATAATCCGAGAGTTAATCAACTTCGAACCTGAGAATAAGGGAACGGATTTGAGTGAAGCTTTACGCTACTTAACCAATGTTGTAAAGAAGCGAAGCATCGCCTTCCTACTTACCGACTTTATGGATAAAGGCTATTCAGATGCCTTGAAGTTGGCAAACAAGAAGCATGACCTAGTGGCCATCCGTGTTTATGACCACCTAGAACAGGAAATCCCGAATGTGGGATTACTACCAATGACGGATGCTGAAACGGGTAAAACCGTTTGGGTAGATACCTCTAAGAAAGAAACGAGAACAAAACTGAAAGCAAACGGCTTACGTTTTGAAGCTGAATTGAAGGATACGCTTATGAAATCGGGAGTTGACATGGCTCAAGTGAGAACAGACGGTTCTTACATCAAGCCCCTCATGAATTTATTTAAGCGAAGAGGATGATTAGCTTAAACTCATACAATCGCTTCATTGCGAGCGTAGCGCGGCACTCTCTCGTTCTAAAAAAGATAGCTTCATTCCTCTCAATAACGGTGCTTATGGCATCAAACTCTTTCGCCCAAAATGCGATGGTTATAGCTGAATTAGATAGTCAGCAAATACTTATTGGCGATCAGATAAACCTTGATATAAGTGTTGAATTTACACACGAAACGCCTCTTGTTTGGCCTGTATTTACGGATACGATTACGGGTCAAATTGAGATTATTCAAAGTTTAATACCTGACACAACTAAGAAGGAGTCTGGAGAAACGGTTATTCATCAACGTTTTGTGATAACCAGTTTCGATACAGGCTTTATCGTGCTTCCCCCAATCCATTTTATCTTCAATAACGATAGCTCTCAAATGCTATCAACCGAGCCGCTGTTGATATTCGTGTCTGATATTCCTGTAGAGATGGAAGCCGACATCAAGGAGATTAAGGCCCCTTATGATGCACCTTTTAATTGGAAAAAGTGGTTGATGTATGGCCTGATTATACTTCTTGTACTTGGGTTAATTATAGCGGCAATCATACTCATTAAGCGCAGAAAACAGAAACCGGTAGACAACTTGGCTCGTCCAAAACCCAAACGCCCTGCGCACGAAATTGCATTGGAGAAACTGGAAGAGTTGCGTCAAAAGAAACTTTGGCAAGGCGATAGAACGAAGCAGTTCTACATTGAACTTTCAGACATAACTAGAGAGTACATTGAATTCAGGTTTGATGTTTTAGCATTAGAAATGACTTCGGATGAAGCCATCAGTGCGTTAAAACAAGATGGCTTAGAAGAATTACAATTGGCACAATTGAAGAAATTGCTTCAAATGTCCGACCTCGCCAAATTTGCCAAGTACACACCAGTTGGTAACGAAAACGAGCAGTGCTTTGAAATTGCAAAAGTCTTTGTAAGTGGCACCATGGTCATGCCATTAGATGAACCTAACACGGACGAAAAGCCGAAAGCTGAATGATAGCAGATATCACATTCAAGCACCCGTATCTACTGTGGCTAGGATTAATTATCCTACCCATGCTAGCTTACTATGTTCTGCTTCAGCGTAGAAACAGAGCGGAATTCAGGTACTCAAATGTGGCTACTTCAGAAGGAGCAGAGGCGAACATCAAGGCCAAGCTAATTCACCTACCATTCGTTCTTAGAATGTTAGTTGCAGCGCTTTTGGTTGTTGTATTGGCACGGCCGCAATCTACTAGCAGTTGGCAAGATGTAACTGCAGAAGGAATTGACATTGTAATGGCTTTGGATATTTCGGGTTCTATGCTTGCCGAAGATTTGAAACCAAATAGGCTTGAAGCTGCTAAGAAAGTTGCTCAGACATTTATCGGTAGCAGGCCAAATGACAGACTTGGTTTAGTCGTTTTTGCTGGCGAGAGTTTTACGCAGTGCCCTTTAACCACAGATCATTCGGTAATTCTCAATCTCTTTGCCGATGTAAAGAGCGGAATGCTTCAGGATGGAACAGCCATCGGAATGGGTTTGGCTACATCTGTAAAGCGATTGAAAGACAGCGAAGCCATCAGCAAAGTAGTTATCCTACTTACAGATGGAGAGAATAACTCTGGTTCAATTGCCCCAGGTACTGCCGCAGAAATTGCAAAGGAATTTGGCGTGAGAGTTTATACCGTTGGGGTTGGAACCAAGGGAATGGCGCCAATGCCTTACTCTGGTCCGTTTGGAAGAACACAATACCAAGATGTTGAAGTTAAAATCAACGAAGAACTGCTTACTCGTATTGCTGAAATGACGGGAGGTCAATACTTCCGAGCAACAGATAATTCAAGCTTAGAAGCGGTTTATTCTGAGATTGATGAATTGGAGAAATCAAAGATTGATGTAACTGAATACCGCAAGCGTAAGGAGGAATATATGCCGTTCGCCATTCTCGCGCTAATTCTTCTCGGCTTAGAAGTGTTATTGAAACAAACCTTCTTAAGATCAATAGTCTAATGTTCAGGTTTGCAAACGAAATATGGTTGTATGCCCTACTGGTAATCCCAGTTCTCATTTTCATTTTCTGGATGAATGCAAGATGGAGAAAGGGTGTTTTGGATAAACTGGGTGATGCGACAATCCTTCAAAACCTTATTCCAACTTTCTCAAAAGCTTTACCGAGGTGGAAACGTTTCCTTTTCCTTTTAGGAATAGCTTTTCTGTTGGTTGGAATAGCTAACCCACAAATTGGCACCAAGTACGAAGAAGTGAAAAGAGAGGGCTTTGAGCTCATGATTTGCTTAGATGTGTCAAATAGTATGTTGGCCGAAGATCTTACGCCAAATCGCTTAGAAAGAGCTAAACAGGCTATATCTAGGTTGGTTGACAGACTCAAGAATGACAAGATTGGTGTGATTGTGTTTGCTGGTGACGCTTACATTCAATTACCGATGACGGTTGATCACTCTGCCGCTAAGCTCTTTTTGCGGTCTATTAACACGGGTATTGTTCCTGCACAAGGAACAGCAATTGGAAAGGCAATTGAGTTGGCTTCTAAGTCTTTCAGCGAAAAGTCAAAGGCCAACAAATCAATCATTGTAATTACAGATGGTGAAAACCATGAAGATGATGCTTTAAAGCAAGCAGCGGTCGCTGTTGAAGCTGGAATTACGGTGCATACCATCGGTATTGGTTCTGTTGACGGAGCACCAATTCCAACTTATAAACGCGGACAAATGCTTGGCTATCGCAAAGACCGAGAAGGAAATACGGTTGTTACCAAGTTGAACGAAACTATGCTTCAGCAAATTGCGGCTTCTGGAGAAGGAAGTTACGTTCGAGCAAACAATTCTAGAACTGGTTTGAATGCTTTGATGGATGAACTAGAAGGAATGGAGCGTGAGGAATATGACAGTAAAATGTTTACGAGCTATGAAGACAGATTCCAATATTTCATTGCCGTGGCATTGGTCTTATTGTTGCTTGAGTTGTTATTGCCTTCTAGAAAACTGAAGCTATTTAGAAACATGAATTTCTTTGCCAGCAAATAATGTTGAGACTGACTAGACATATTTCTCTTTTGTGTTTGATGACAATTCCATTCGTAGGTTTTGCTCAGCAAACCCCAAACGACCTCATTACAAAAGGTAATTCCCTTTATGATGATGGCAAGTTTGGTGAAGCAGAAATAACTTACAAAGAAGGGCAGACTGAAGGAGCAGATCCATTTATATCTGGGTTTAACTTAGGAGATGCACTCTTTAAACAAGAACGATTTGAAGAAGCGGCTACTACTTTTCAGTCGTTACCAAACCTAACAGACGATAAAGACCTAAAGGCAGCCGCTTTTCACAATTTGGGTAATTCTTTCATAAAAGCGGAGAAGTTTCAAGAAGGTGTTGATGCTTACAAGCAATCACTCAGAAACAATCCTAAAGATTTAGAAACCAAGTACAACTTGGCTTATGCTAATCGGATGTTACAGCAAGAACAGGAGCAAGAGAAACAAAAGCAAGAGCAGAATAAAGACGAAGAGAAGAAGGACGATAAAGAGGAAAAGCAAGATCAGCAGAAACAAGATCAAGAACAGAAGCAGGACAAGGAGAAGAAAGACGAAGAGCAAAAGAAGCAACAAGACGAGAAAAAAAAGCAGGAGGATCAACAGGAACAAGAAGAGCAGATGCCTAAGGAAGGTGAGATTTCTAAAGAAGACGCTGAACGAATGCTAGATGCGCTGAATCAGAGCGAAAAGGATATTAGAGACAGACTTGAAAAGCAAAAAGTGAAGGCAAGACCGAAAGGAAAAATTGAGAAGGATTGGTAATGCTGAAACAACTCTCATATCTACTTGTGGTGTTTGGAACCTTGTTTTCAACTCATTTGTATGCACAAACCTTAAAGGCAACTGGTCCGAATCAGGTTAAAGTTGGACAGCGGTTTCAGGTTTCTTGGTCAATAGATGCCAACGCTTCTGGGTTTACAGCGCCTGAGATTACAAACTTTAGAGTGCTTGGTGGTCCAAATCAAAGCACAAGTATGCAGTATGTAAATGGCAGCATGTCGCAGTCCATTTCTTTCACATATGTGCTTCTAGCTCAAAAAGATGG
>JBLHEU010000204.1:0-5319 GCA_047614525.1 Bacteroidia bacterium
AAAGACTTGGACGTGTTTGCATCATACAATAAGATAGCAGGTGAGATTGAAGTCATAAAGTCACAGATTGTAATGGAAAAAGCCCTGGATGGTCTCCAGTTCGATAAAGAGATATTCAGAGTAGGTAAGATCAGGTCGGTAGAGTTGTTTGATGATTCACCGTTGATGATTCAGACTGTCGGATTAAGGAAATCAGGATACGACATCCCATTCTTAATTAAAGTAAAAAACGACAAAGAGTTTGAGCTAATCTTAACTGACTCGAAGACCCATTATAAAGCAACGTTTGGTGAGTTGATTGAAACAAATCATGGGGCGTTCTTAATTACGCTGAGCGATTGCCTGATTGAGTCTAGGCCGGGCATTCAGTTAGTAGGTAATTATAGGTTCGAATTTCTCAGCCCTCAGGTTCTGCACGAAAAAATCATCAAGAACCTGAACGTTTCGACCCTAGACAAAGACGTTGCGGTAATCCGGATAAGTTACAAAAGCCCAAACTCATTGAAGGCTTCTGTTTTTGTAAATCGATTGGCTAACATCTACATCCAAGATTACATAGTTACAAAGTACAAAGCGGCAAGAGTCACTGTGCAATTTTTGGAAGAGATGATAATGTAATAGTCAAGTTAAGCAAAGCCGAAAATAAAATACAATCATTCAGAGACAACGAAGGCATAACCAACCTGACCCAAGAGACCGAAACGGATCTTAGGAAAATCGCTCAACTCAAAATTCAGCAGACCAATGTTAAAATGAATGTGGAAGCATTACGTGAGTTAAATTCTTACATACAAGAAGGAATGGGTCATTTTCTTGAGCTAGCGCCAAACTTTGAAACATTTACCGACCTGCTTTCAACGGAAATCGTGAAAAAGATAAAGGCTTTACAAGCCGAGAAAAAAGACTTAGAAATCATATTCACCCAAGAAGATGAGCGCATAAAAGTTATCGATAGAAAGATTGAGGATTTATCAAGCTATTTGGCTGAGAGTATTGAAAATAGCCTGAAAAGTACCGAAGTGAAGTACTACAATATTTGTGTAGATATTGAAACTGCGGAGAAAGAATTCATCGGCATTTCAGAAAAAGAAAAGGTGCTTACAATATTGAACAGAGAGTTCAATATCTATCAGAAATCCTACAATTTTTTGACAGAGAAAAAGGTTGAAGCAGAGATAGCTCAGGCCGCTAAAATCGCATTTCACAGAATCATTTCAAGTGGGGAAGTGTCCAAGGAACCTGTTTCTCCAAACAAGGTGATTATTACCGCGCTTGCCACAACCATATCAATGCTATTTGCCATCCTACTAATTTTTATTGCAAACGCGTTAAAGGCAAAAGTGAACGATTCGCAAACCATAGAATTCAACTCTTCAATTCCAGTGGCATTGTTAACTCCCAAGTTGCAAACAAGCTAAGAGACGCAGACTCATTTTCTCAAAGAAGCCATAGAGCTGGGGATTAAGGGAATGGCACAACCTAATAGTATCCTGTGCATTTCAGCATACAGACAAAATGAAGGGCTATTATTCAATGCCTTAAACCTCGCGCAAGCATTCGCTTCTCAGAATATAAAAGTGGTTGTTGTGGATGTTGAAGGAAGAGTAGCAAACGGAAGTAATGAATACGAAGTTCTGTCTCTTACCGACTCTGATAACGCGTTGCTTACAACGGCAAAAATGCAATCCTTTTTCAATCAACTTAGAGAAGACTACGACCTCATTATCGTCATCAACGAACTGATGGAAGTAGGTGTTAAGGGGAAATTACTGATGAGCGTAGCCAATTCAAGCCTAGTCGTATTGGATTGCAGATTGTCTTCGGAGAAAAGAATATTGCAGACCGAATTAATGAAAGATGAGTTCAAGCTACCAAGTATGCACTTTCTGCTTAATCGCAATGGGTACTATCCAAGCTTGCTTACCGAGACTATTCAGTACATAGAAACTTTAGCAGCACTTTTCAAACAATTCAAAAGAAACATACCGGAGAATGAAATACTTGATGACCAGTAAAAAGCAATTAGTGCTACTGGATCAAATGATATTCAGCGGAGGAAGTTTTATGATGACCATAAGCCAGATACTGTGCATGAATGAGGATGCAGCGCAGGTGTTGAGATTACGAAAAGAGCAATACACCATTTGCCCATCGGTAGCCACCGATGACATAATAGTTGAACGAAACGAGACAGAAAATTTCACCGTTATTTCAGCTGGAAGATTTGTTCCGCTAAAAGGTTTTGACATCACATTACGTGCATTTGCAGCCTTTTATCACAGCTTGTCGATGGAGCAAAGGAGAAAGTCCGATTGAATTTAGTTGGTAGCGGTCCGTACTTAAATGAACTACAGAAACTTTTTGCTTCATCCTCAGCATTTTTGTTCCCAAGTTATGAAGGAGCAGGCATGGTGGTTGCAGAGGCTAGGATGCATGCATTACCGGTTATTTGCTGGGACAATTCTGGCCCAGGTAAGTTTGTTCCACACGAAACTCAACTTACAGTGCCGCTCAAATTGGGGGTTGATGAAGCCGTTAAATCGTTTGCCGCTAAACTCGAATTATTGTTCAACGATAAAGGCGTTTTGCAAGACGAATCTGCGATGGCACGAGCTCGGTTTGGAAATGCTTTTTCGTGGGAGTCTAGGGGGCAAATTCTAGACAAAACTTACCGCGCTCTTCTAAATGACGGAACCGAGCAAGGACAGTTGAGTTTTCAGTTCGAAGTAATTTAATCTATTGCACAGTTAAAAGCACAGAACACATGGCACAAAGATTACAAAGACTGCATGCCGTTCATTTACTCAACGATTTTAGTGGTAGTCCGCTTGTATTTAGAGAAGCACTTTTAGCCATTAAACCGGAGTGCTCGTAGCTGTTCCTGTATTGCGCAACACCTTCTGGCAACGGTTTTTTATCGAACATTCCTGAAGTGATAGAACGGCCTTTATTCTACCGATGGTCGTCAAAAATAGTGGTTACTCTGCTATTATTTTTAATAGCGCAGATGCCTCTTTTGTTCAAGTTACTTTATCATGTTCGCAAATCTGACACGGTATACGTAAACACGCTTCTACCGTTTGGTGCTCTGTTGGCCGGTAAGTTAAAAGGAGCAAAGGTGATTCTGCATGTGCACGAGGTGAGTCTTAAAGCCCAAAATACTGAAGAGTCTTCTGGTTTGGTTTGCGGAATTCTGTGCCACATAGGTCATATTCGTTTCTAACTATGTTAGCAAGCAGTACAAGTTTAGGAAGCCCATAACTAGGGTGGTTTTTAATCGGTTGCCGGCTGAGTTTGTTCAGAGAGCAGAAAAACACGTTGCCTCTTCTGTAGTAGGAAATACGGTATTAATGTTGTGTTCGTTAAAACCGTACAAAGGTATTCTTGAGTTTCTTGAAATAGCTTCGGTATTGCCCAACTTGAAGTTTGAATTGGTATTAAATTCCTCGGAACAAAAAGTAAATAAATGGGCGACTGTAAATTCGGTTCCAAGCAATTGTAAACTTTTTTCATCACAATCAAATACACATCCGTTTTGTCAAAGAGCCCGTGTGGTTCTCAACCTCTCTAGACCTGATGAGTGGATGGAGACTTTCGGAATGACCATTCTTGAAGCAATGTCATACAACTTATTCGTAATTGTTCCGCCAGCAGGTGGGCCGCTTGAGCTGTTGGATCAGTATTCCAAAGGTGTTGCCTTAAACGGTAGAAATACCGAGGCTATTGCTGAAGCTTTGCAGAGCCAATTCCCTACATTTTCCCTTAATCAAGGAACGAAATTCCAATTTCTGGAATAAAAAAACAGTCAACTATCATCTAAGTATCTGGTAGTTAGACGTTTAACATGTAGGCCTGTTTATTGGCAATAATTCTTCGGAATTCAGAATCATGAAGGATGAAATCTTTAATAAACATGTTAAAACGTACACTTTTTAATTTTTGGGCTTGGGGCTTTTCCGTTGTGTCTTTATGTCTTGGCGTTTTAGTCATACTTCCCGCTCTTGCAAATGCGCAGGGCGTTAGCATCAGTGCCGATAATAGCTCACCTAATGCCTCCTCCATACTTGAATTAAAATCCACCAGTAAAGGAATGTTAACTCCTAGGATGACAACAGCAGAAAGAGATGCTATTGTCGCTCCAGCAGATGGGTTATTAATGTACAATACCACCACGGGAGCGTTTAACTTTTATCAAACAGGCTGGCAAGTTATTGGATTTATTGGGGCTAGTGGGGCTAGTGGGGGCAATTGTTGTAGCTCTGTTAATGCAGGTTCAAGTATTACAACTATTTCAACAACAGATGTTGTGGTAGCTGGAATGACACTTACTCCAGGTGCGGGAACTTATGCGGTTAATTTTAATAGTCAATGCATCGTTCCTGAAGCTATTGCTACAACTGGTTTTAGTACAGTAATTGCAACATCAGATTTAAGTTTGATTTATGCTGAGATAATGGCCTTATCAATAACAAATTCATCACACGCAGCAACCTTTGGACTTGGCGAAACGATTACTGCTGGGGTTTATTCAGTTACTGCTGCAGTTGCCATTACAGGTGAGTTAACTTTAGATGGAGGTGGAAACCCAAATTCAGTTTTTGTTATTAGAAGTGGTGGTGCAATAAATTCAGGAGCTGGCGCAAATGTTACATTAACAAACGGAGCGTCACCCGAAAATATACATTGGGTTGCAAATGGCGCAATTGGCCTGGGAGCTGGAACAACCCTATCCGGGAATTTAATTTCAAATGGTTTTGCTGTTGCTATAGGAGCCTCAAGTAATGTAACTGGTAGGATGCTAACCTCAGCTGGTGCATTAGCCTGCTCTGGCGTTTTAATACTACCAACATTGCCATCATCTAATATTGACTTTAGGAGTCTTATAGATTTAATAGCTTTTACGGGCTTAGGTGGAATTGCAAATGCAGGTGTTGCTTGTGTTTATACAGGAGACATAGCGTCAGGCGCTGGAGCTATTACAAACTTCGCTACAGCTACTGTTAATGGAACAATATTTCAACCAGGGTCAACCACCGAGGTTACACCAGTTAATCATGAGGCTACGTTTAGTCTTTATAAAAATGGAGTGCTAATACCTAATTCTAGCAGAACAAGAACCTATTTATCAACGCCTTCGGACGTTTATTTACACAGTGTCATTGCAGTCGCGGCTGGTGAAACTATTGAGGTTAGATGGAAAGTTGATGAACAAGTTTCTGATACTGGAGGGCAGGTAAGCGTTGGCAATAGAATACTATCGCTAGCCAAAGCTCAATGATACTCCGCTTAGCATAGGCCCAGTTAGGGTGAATGGAGACC
>JBLHEU010000205.1:0-5310 GCA_047614525.1 Bacteroidia bacterium
GGAAGGTTGGGTTCGATAAAATCAGGCGGGAAGAAAAAGTCCAGGCCTTTTCCATCAGCTTCAACGCTAATCGGCTTCAACGTTTCCAAATAGCGATTTACAATATGCGTTTCCGGTAGTTTACCCACCTTCAAATTGACCTTAAGCCACTTTTCTACATTGAGTTTATTGAAGGTGAGCCATTTGCCGCCAACCCGTGTTTTAAGAATTCTCGTTCTCAAATTGTGGTGTAGGTCAACCACCAAATCGGCATTGAAGGTTTTTAGTTCTGATGCCAGCTTATTTATGCTTCCATCCAACGTAAACACACCATTTAAGTACGGGCTGGGTTCAACCAATTGAGCGAATTGCGGCTTAGTTACATACCTAATATCTGCTTTCGGGAACTTTTGGCGCAGCACACGCACCACGGGTGTGGTAAGAATAACATCACCAATTGAACTAAACCTTATAACGAGAATGCGCTTCATGCTGTTGGGCAAATATAAAGTCCTGCAATTGGACATTTCCAACTCACCCCAAATATGAAAGCCTCCTTGTGCTTCTTAGGAAGCAAGCGGCTTTATCTATTTTT
Organism: Bacteroidia bacterium; assembly: GCA_047614525.1. Lineage (GTDB taxonomy): Bacteria > Bacteroidota > Bacteroidia > UBA10329 > UBA10329 > UBA10329. The sequence continues at coordinate 575 of JBLHEU010000205.1, forward strand.
GGCGCCATGCTGAATTTGGTTGATACGCACGCTCATTTATATGTAGAGCAATTTGATGGTGAGTTGGATGAGGTGATGGGACGAGCCACTCAAAACGGTGTCAATCGAATTCTATTGCCAAACATAGACAGCAGCACAACCAAACGCATGTGGGATGTAGTGGATGCCTATCCAGAGCGCTGCTTCCCAATGATGGGAATTCATCCGTGTTCCGTTGGAGAAAACATTGAAGACGAGCTGAATCATGTACAAACCCAGCTAGCCAGCGGGAAATACATTGCCGTTGGCGAAATTGGAATTGACCTTTATTGGGATAAAACGTTTATCAACCAGCAAATAGCAGCGTTTGAAAAGCAAATGGAATGGGCCAAGGAATTAAACCTCCCTTTGGCCATTCATTGCAGAAACTCGTTTGATGAGATTTTTGAATCCGTAGAAAAAGTTCAGGACGGGAGTTTACGTGGGGTCTTACATTGCTTTTCAGGAAATGAAGAACAAGCCAAAAAGACTATCGACTTAGGTCTTCATATTGGGCTTGGCGGTGTGCTAACTTTCAAAAATAGCGGTGTAGACAAGGCGGTTGCCAATATGCCGATGGACAAAATAATTCTCGAGACGGATTCTCCTTACTTGGCTCCAACGCCTTTTCGCGGAAAGCGTAACGAGAGCAGCTACACTAAGCTTGTAGCAGAAAAACTAGCTGAAGTAAAAGGTATTTCCTTGGAGGAAGTTGCCGAGATTACGACCGCAAATGCAGAACACCTTTTCAATCTTTAAGCATGGCTGAGCCTAAAATTCTCATCATATATACTGGTGGTACCATTGGTATGATTCGCGATGAAGCAAAAGGCACGTTAAAGCCGTTTCATTTCAAAAGCATTTCAAAGTCAATTCCTTCCATTCTTAAGCTGGGAATTGACTTGCATGCCATGGAATTGGAGCAAATCATTGATTCGAGCAATGTAACGTCCGAAACTTGGGTTGAACTAGCTGAAATCGTAAAGGATTATTACACTGAATTTGATGGGTTTGTGGTACTCCACGGTTCAGATACAATGTCTTACAGCGCATCGGCACTAAGTTTTTTACTAGAAAACCTTGCAAAACCAGTCATCTTTACTGGAAGTCAATTGCCAATTGGTCTTCCACGAACAGATGCGCGTGAAAACCTGATTACAGCATTGCAAATTGCCGCATTACGGACCCCCACCGGCAAACCCTTGATTAATGAGGTTTGCATCTATTTTGAAGACAAACTTTACCGTGGAAACAGAACACATAAATTCAACTCGGAAAACTTCGATGCCTTTTTATCACTCAATTATCCCATCCTCGCGGAAGCGGGAGTTGAAATCAAAGTTTACGAAGATCGGTTGCTGGCACAATCAAAAGGAGAGTTGGCCGTTCACACCGGGATGAACAGCAATGTTGCCATATTAAAATTATTTCCAGGTTTGAATACCCAACCTTTATTAAAGACATATAAAGATTCTGGAGTTGAAGCTGTAGTTGTAGAAACTTACGGGTCTGGTAATGGCCCCACAAACGAGGCGTTTTTAACCGGGATTGAAGAACTTATTCAATCTGAAATTTTGGTTCTTAACGTTACTCAATGCAGAGAAGGGAGAGTAGAGATGGGTAAATACGAGACCAGCGATGCGCTATTAAAAATGGGGGTAATAAGTGGTTCTGACCTCACAACAGAGGCTGCTATAACCAAGTTGATGTTTGTATTAGGTAGCGTTAAAGAGTATCAAGAACGTGTTAAGCTTATGAGAAAGTCGTTAAGAGGAGAAATGTCGAGCTAATTTTTGTGCCGAGGTGGAATAACATTTTTTGTATTTTGCGCGCCAAATTGGGATGAATGTGAAGTAAGGGAGAGGTGGCCGAGTGGCTGAAGGCGCACGCTTGGAAAGCGTGTAAACCCCAAAAGGGTTTCGAGGGTTCGAATCCCTCTCTCTCCGCAAGGATAGAATGAATTGAAAATAGTACGTGTAAAACCATAATTAATAGTTGAAAAACTAACCACAATCAGAATCATGAAAAAGTTGTTTGCCCTTATCGCCTTTGCTGCAGTACTAAACTTAGGTTATTCACCAGCAGTGTTTTCTCAAGACTCAATTGATACAACATCAGTTGCTGCTGATCCCGTAGTTGAACCAGCTCCTGCAGCAGCAGAGCCTGTTTTAGAAGAGGCAGAGGAAGCTCCAGTAAGCTTTCATCAAACATTAAAAACGAAATTTATTGAAGGTGGCGCTGGTTTTATGGGCGTTGTTCTTTTAGTATTGATTCTAGGTCTTGCACTTAGTATTGAGCGTATCATCTACTTAAGTCTTGCTACTGGTAATTCAGAAAAGCTTTTAGGTGAGATTGAAAGCAGTCTTAGCTCTGGCGGTGTTGAAGCAGCAAAAGAAATTTGCAGAAACACTAAAGGGCCCGTTGCAAGTATTTTCTACCAAGGATTAAACAGAAAAGACGAAGGTCTTGACATGGTTGAGAAGTCAATCGTTTCTTACGGGTCTGTTCAAATGGGTATGTTGGAGAAAGGTCTTTCTTGGATTTCTCTTTGTATTGCTCTTGCTCCAATGCTTGGTTTCATGGGTACGGTAATCGGTATGATTGGTGCTTTTGATGCTATTGAAGCTGCTGGAGATATTTCTCCATCATTGGTTGCCGGTGGTATTAAGGTTGCACTTTTGACCACTGTATTTGGTCTTATTGTAGCGATGATTCTTCAAGTGTTTTACAACTACTTAATTGCTAAGGTTGATAGCCTTGTAAATGACATGGAGGAGTCTTCAATCACTTTCATGGATATTCTTATCAAAAGCGGTAAGTAATAATCTGATTTACAATCCTTTAATAAGAAACAATGGAAGCTTTCTTCGTTAATATTGGTATCCCTCTCTGCTATCTTTTGCTTGCAGTTGCAACGGCTACCGCAATTATTTTCCCAATCATTCAATTGGCTAAAAACCCTAAGAATGCCATGGGTGCTCTGGCCGGAGTTGTTGGACTTCTTGTCATATTCGGAATTTCATACGCACTTTCTGATGACGTTAACTTGAGCAAAATTGAAATAAGCTCTGAAGGAGCTAAGTTGGCTGAGACAGGAATCTTTGTCTTTTACATTCTTAGTATAACAGCAATAGTTGGTGTTATCTATTCAGGAGTTTCAAAACTATTTAAGTAATGGCTAGGAAAAAAAGAGAAATTGGGGAGATTAATGCTGGCTCTATGGCCGACATTGCTTTCTTGTTGCTCATATTCTTTTTGGTAACAACAACCATGGATGTTGATACTGGATTGATGCGTGTTCTTCCTCCGCCTATAGACCCAACTACCCCTCCACCGCCTCCTGTTAATAAGAGAAACGTTTTCGTAGTTCTTGCAAACGCAGCAGACAATTTGTTGGTAGAAGATGAGTACATGCAAGTGGAAGATTTGAAAGAAGCTGCGAAAGAATTCATCGTAGGTTATCCAAACAATCCAGGTGACGAAGATTTTCCTCTGTTTAATGTAGTTGGCGATGAGCCTGAAAAACATGCGCTTATCATAAAGTATTTTGGTAATAGCCAGCAGATTTCTAAGCAAATTGTCTCTCTTCAGAATGACCGTGGTACATCTTACGAGTTGTATGTGGCGATTCAAGATCAGCTAGCTCAAGCTTATTCTGAGGTTAGAAATGAGGTTGCCATGGAACGCTTTGGTCAGTCTTATGATGACTTAAAGGCCAACTCTAAGAAGAGTAAATCCGATAAGGAAAAGGCAAGAGCTGTTAGAAAGTTGATTCCTCAACGTATATCTGAAGCTGAGCCGAAAGAAATCGGAGGAGCAATCAACTAAACGATACAGCTATGCAAATCAGAAAAAAAGGAAAGAAAGGACTTCCTCCAGTATCTACGGCATCATTACCTGATATCGTATTCATGCTATTATTCTTCTTTATGGTAACCACGGTAATGCGTGAAACCTCATTGAAGGTTGAGCACATTATACCTAAGGCAAAGCAAGTAGCTAAACTGGAGCGTAAGTCTTTGGTCGCTTACATGCATATTGGCCCTCCTATTCTCGCTCTAAAAGACTTGATGGGTACTGAACCAAGATTACAACTAGAAGACGCATTTGCATCTCCTAAAGACATTATTGGTTGGGTAGAAGAAGTTAGAGAAGGCACGGATGAGGCTGAAGTACCACTTCTTACTTGGTCTATGAAGGTTGATAGTAAAACCAAAATGGGTATTGTGGTTGATTGTAAGCAGGAGCTTAGAAAGGCAAATGCACTTAAAATCAACTATTCTTCAACTAGAATTGTAGAGAAGAAGGCTGCGTTGTAGCTAAATCTTAAAACTCAAATAATATTAAAGGAGCCTTTGGCTCCTTTTTTATTGCCCTAAAGTGGAGGATTCTTGATGCTTTTTGAACACATATAAAAGCATTAAACAGAACAAAATTGAGAGTGCTGCCATTGTCGCATTACCAATTCCAGCGCTTTCAATCTCCGAACGAATTGAACCGTGTTGTATTCCATAAGCGAGGCCAACAGCCATGGCGTTGTTCGTGAAATGGGCAATTATTGGGTACCACAGGTTTCCACTCCAGAAAAACAAATACCCCATAGCTGCTCCCATAAACATTCTTGGAATAAAACCTAAAAACTGAAAATGGATGGCGCTAAACAAAACTGCCGCAATCCAAATGGCCAAGTGCGGATTGCCACTAGCTTTTGAAATTCC
>JBLHEU010000206.1:0-5293 GCA_047614525.1 Bacteroidia bacterium
ATATATTGAAATTTGAGGAAATAAATTGAAGCAGCCGCCTTATAAAGCCACCTAAAACAACCAGGTATTTGGTGGTATTGAATTGCCTACTCTGGATTCCTCAAATACTGCCGCGCATCTTCAATAGATACTTTTCTTCCTTGATTAAATGCAACGACAAAAGCGTCATTAAACCCCATTTGACGCAGCTCAGTTCTTCTTTCTATAGCGCTGCCATAGCTTTTATGACTACCCACAGTAAGTAGCGTTAAGTCTTCCAGGTTGATTTCTGAAATACTATCAACCATTAAGTAGAATCTTGCAGATTCATCTGGCATAGACTCTTTGAATGCCGCCAACTGAATCTTGTACTCTACTTCTCCCCTAATTTGTGATTTTGGTGATTTTTGGTCGAGTGCAATAACTTCCATTGGATAGCGCTCTTCGTCAGTAATGTTAACCACAAATGCATCTACATATCCCGTATTTCTTACCACATCTAGCATCTTTTTAGCCTGAGATTTAAACACAAAGTTGCCTATTACATACCTGTAAACGCCATGCATATCCACATAAACCTCCACATTCTTCAACCCATCAAATTTTCGAGTCATTTGAGGTTCTAGCAATGCCGCTACTTGCACCCCGTAAAGCGTAGAATAGGTTGTGAATTTATGCGGTTGAGTTTTAATTCTGAGGTTGGGTTTTACCAAACGCTCAGGAACTTCTAGCAAACTTAAAGTAGGTTCTTTACAGAGGTTGGCCCATTTGCGGCCGTCCATCAAATAGTACTCATCTTCTTTCAGAAATTCTTCATTGGAAGCAAACACTTCCTCAAGTCTAATTAGACTCTTCTTGGCATTGTCGCAATCTCCACTACGACAATAGGCTAAAATCATATAATAGAACAAATGTTCTGGCGGACCAACACCCGGGTTATCCCATAATTGCCCAAAATTATTATCGGCCATTTCGAAAAGCCGAACAGCTCTTTTCGCATCTTTTCCAACCACTATAAGTGAAACGCCTAGCAGATATCCAATATTGGGATTAAGTGTGTCCTTAGCGTAGAGTTTCTCCAAAATCTTGATGGAGCGACCGGCATTATGTTTGGCGATGTTCAAGCGAGCTTGATCAAACTCATCCCAAAATGCTTGGTCTTTTTTATCTTGAGCGTATGTATTTGAATAGCTTACAATAAGCATGGAACAGATAACTAAGAGCCAAAGATTAAGTCTCATTACAGTGTAAGATTATTCCATCAAGGTAAAATGAAATATTGCTGAAACACCTGGCCCTAAAGCCGGCTTTCAAGAACTCGATGTGGATAACCTTAATGCTATTTCCAGCTATTAACAGGGATATTCCGTTCCATGCGGGCTTCCATATCGCTTATCACCGCTTTCTTGAATGAGGCATTCGGTACCGCTTTCATGGCATGCACATATTCTTGAATATTCACTCTTTCACATTGTATTTGTATCCGCTTAAACAATTTCGGAAAACCTTGCCCTGGTGTTTGTACATGATGCAAACCTCCACTGTACATCATCACCATTTCGCCACTTGGCAGCATTTCTAGTATATCTGCTACTCCACCGCGTACAGACATGGCATTGCCATGTTTATCCAATCCATTTGGGCGCTTCATTCTTCCTTCGGGCATAATCATAACAACCGATTCAGGAGCTATGGCATCAAGGAAATTATCCCACGTTTCATCGCGCTCACGCGAGACAGGAACAATTTGAGGTGCAATAAAGCTGAAGAACCACCCAGCAATTGGTCGGTCTAAGGTTACTGCAGCTCCGGGCACAACAATTCTTCCTGCAATTTGCCATAATACGCGCCAAGGAACTGCACCATCAAACAACGGTTCAAACAAACTTGTGTGATTGAAAAATGCGATAAGCTTAACGTTTCCCCAAGGATCATCATCGTGGTTGTGAAGCCATTTATTCTCTATGCTGTAGAAAGTCCTCGCCAATACCTTGAGGCCTGCAAGTACTATGAAATTGGTTATTCTGCGGACGAACATTACCTATACTTTATCTCTTTCAATTTAAAGAAACCTTACCAAAAGACCTAAAAAAACCTTTGCCAAGCGTAATTGTTTAGCCTCATCAAATCAATGTTCTATTTTCACCACTTAACAGCCTTCTATGAATACATTTAAAGACAAAGTAGTAGTGATAACGGGTGCTGGGAATGGTATTGGACGCGCCCTAGCTCAACTATTGGCAAAGCAAGGTGCCAAGCTTGCGTTAAATAGCCGCACCCCAGACAACCTAAAGGAAACGGCCAATTCACTTCAATTAGATAAAAACAGGCTTCTGACAAAGGCCTTTGACATATCAGATAAAGATGCTGTGTTTCAATTTGCTGATGAAGTAAATACTCATTTTGGAGGTGTTGATGTAGTGATTAACAATGCTGGTGTTGCCATTACAGGCCTCACTTTTGAGGAATTGGACATCGCTGATTTTGAATGGATATTCTCCATCAATTTCATGGGTGTGGTATACACGTCCAAAGCTTTTTTACCTCTACTTCGCAAACAAAAAACCAGTACAGCATTAGTCAATGTTGCTAGCTTGTTTGGTATGGTTCCTATGGCACTAAAAACGCCTTATTGTTCCACCAAATATGCAGTTCGAGGCCTCACAGATTCTCTTAGAATGGAATTACTGGACTCTAACGTAAAGGTTATTGGCGTCTACCCTGGTGGAGTTAAAACTGGGATTACAGCCAAAGCCCTAAAAGCAGAAAACGAACCTCGGTATACAAAGACCTTTGAGAAGCTATTGGTTATGCCACCGGAGGAGGCCGCACAAATCATGGCCCATGGTATTCTGAACTCAAAAGAGGACATCATTGTAGGAAAAGATGCAAAGAAGGCTATTTTCGCTTATAGATGGATACCTTTTATGTTGAACAAAATAGCCCTAAAAACCATGCGTGAGTTTAAAAATTGAAAGGCCGAAATTTAATAAAACCTTCTACTTACTGCGTTCTATTTCTAGTGATTCTCTTTGGTTGCAGAGAAAAAAAACCTGAATTGTGTACCGAAACGGATATTCCCGCACCACAGCTAATACTTGTAGTTGGTCAATCCAACACGCATTATGGGTTGGGTTTAAACGAAGTACTTGATGCTCCTGTAGACGGCATCTACCAGCTTGGTCGGTTTGAAAATAACAGCTGCATTATACCGGTATGTGAACCTCTAGACCATCATAGCAAAACGGCAGGTAGAATTGGTTTTGCGCTAAAATTCAGCAAACTACTTCATGACCATATGCAAGGCTCACAAAATCTGATTATAGTTCCTTGTGGATTTGGCGGAACAGGGTTTATTGATAATCGATGGAACAAGACTAATGATCTATATGAAGATGCTGTAAGTCGTGTAAACATGCTAATGACTTACTTTCCAGATGCAAGCATTGCAGCCATTCTTTGGCATCAAGGCGAAACAGATGTGCTGCTTGGTAATCAGAACTATGAGGCAGATTTAGACAACTTTATTAATGACCTCAGGAGCGACCTTGGCAACGACACAATTCCTTTTATTCTAGGAGGAATGGTTCCGTTCTGGGTTGACCAAGCAGTAGACAGACAAACGCTTCAGGTAATTATTAAAACCAGCCCTAGCCGACACAACCGTGTTGGTTATGCTGACCCAGATGTTCCTTTCGTTATTGAAAAAAGCAATAACGCTTTTGACGAAATCCATTATGATGCTAACGGACAACGCATTTTAGCCGAACGATACTTTGAACAGTATTTACAACTCACTGAGTAAACCCAAAGCGTATTCTGAAGTTCAGACTAAAAGGTCACAGGCCACAAAAAAGCCCCAACTGATTACTCAATTGGGGCTTTTTTATTATCAATAAAACTGAAGACTAATCCACAATTAATCTCCTTGAGAATAACCCTTTGTCTGTATTCATTTCTAACAAGTACACTCCATTGGCAAGACTAGATACATCTAGTTGATTTTGTCCAGCAACAATAGTACTCGTCTGAATCAAGTTTCCAGCAACATCTAACAATCGTAAATCAATTGTTCCTTCTACAGAAGATGGTATACTAATATTTAAGAAACCTGAAGTTGGGTTTGGATAAACCTTAGCATTTATCAAATCACCTTCCTCAATACCAACGGTTCCGATAGTAACTACTACTTCTTCTCTATCGCTAACGCATTGAACAGACCCGCCTTCTATTTCCCAATCGTAGAAATAATAATAATAACGTGGCTGAGCAGTGTTTGACCCTGTAATACTCACCAAGTCATTGATGTTATACGGGTAGCTAATATCGCCAACGTTGTCATCTCTCCAAAGACCGTGATCTGCTTCTACAACTCTAAACTTATAACCAGTTCCTGGCGTAAGCGACCAGTTAAAATCTACTCTAGATTCCCCATCAGGAATATTGAATACTTGAGATATAACAACATCGTCATTTTCATCTTCAATGTAAATTGTTCTGTCGCCTGCTTCTTCAGCATAAACCTTTACTGACTTGAGTTCACAAATCTCGGTTACATCAAAGAAATTGTAATACTGCGTAGTATTATGGTAAACACCTCCGGTAGAGTTGTCCGTTTTAGCTCCGTAGTATGTTCCACCACCATAAGTCTGAACCTCTTCAACGTAGAATGAAGTTGTTGTACCTATTGTAGGCGTTGTAAAATCAGACCCAGCACCCAAAACGGAACCGCCACTTACTTGATCATACCAGTTAAATTCTGTACCAACTCCAGTGGCTGTGAGGTCCGCTGTTCCAGTTGTTGGAATCATCACATCAACTGCTGTTGGTATTGGTGCTGCTAGCACTTCAACATCAACTATAGCAGAAGTAAAATCTGCACATGCTCCGGTAATGGTTACACTGTAGGTTCCATCTTCAGTTACCTCAACACTTTGAGAACTTCCTAAGCCACCAGACCAGTCATAACCAGCTGCATCAGAAGATGTAAGTGTTACAGTTCCTCCTTCGCAAAAGCTTAAATCTCCTGACACAGATACTTCAGGAGTTTCGTCTGGCGAAACCTCCACTTGTACCGCAGCCGAAACAGAAGAGCAACCTTGTCCGCCTTGTGGGTCTATTACCCTTACCATGTAGGTTCCAGCCGTTGTAACTGTAAGCATTTGGTTTGAAGTGCCATCAGACCACTCGTATAGGTAACCAGACCCAACCGTAGCTTCGAGGTCAAGCGTCTCGCCCTGGCAAAGTAATGTTGAGCCAGCGCTTGTAATAAACGCTTCTGGAGCCACACATTGGTTCTCAATTATAGTAAGGT